>DAHUYV010000005.1 GCA_027306885.1 Candidatus Dormiibacterota bacterium | reverse complement strand
GACGACAGGCCTCGCCCGCCCCCCGCATCCCGGCCCACAGGTGGGCGCTCCAGTCGAGCTCCTCGAGCCGCTCCCGGTCCGGCCGGCGGCGGCACTCCCCGAGGACGCTGAGGACCAGCGCCACCAGGGCCGCGTCCCCGGCCCCCACCGTGTCCACCACCTCGGACTCCGCCAGGGCGGCGGGAACCGACTCGCGGGTGCCGCCCGCGGTGAGCACCAGGGCGCCTTCCCGGCCCCGGGTGAGGAAGACCACCCCCGCCCCGGCCTCCAGAAGCCGCTCCGGGGCGAGTGACCCGGTTTCGCCGCCCAGCGCCTCGAGGTCGTCATCGCTCACCTTGACGACCTCGGCCAGGGACAGCACCGCCTCCAGGCTCGCCAGCAGGGCCCGGCGCCGACGAAAGAGCCCAGGACGAACGTTGGGGTCCAGGACCCGCCAACCAGGAGCGCCGGCCAGGACCGAGTGGAGCGCAGCGAGCTGGAGATGGTCCTCGTAGTCGAAGGCGTTGACGATCACGGCATCGCTGCCGGCCACCGCCCGCACCGTCGGCGCCCCGAAGGCGAAACCGGGATACCGCCTCTCACTGAACTGGAACCTCGGGCTGCCGCCCTCGAGCCGGACCAGTGCCCGGGGCGTATTGGGCAGCGGGTCTCCCTCCACCAGACCCACCCTGGCGCGGTGGAGCACGCCGCGGGCGGCCCGCCCGGCGGCATCCGGGGCCAGCCGCGTCGCCAGGACGGCGGCGGCGCCCCTCCTCCCCAGCCAGAGCGCCGAGTTGAGGCCGGCGCCGCCCAGCCCAGCCGAGCGGCCCTGGTCGCTCACCACCTCGTCGACCAGGACGTTGCCGATCACGGCGACCCGAGGGCGATCGGACGGCTCGATAGCGGCGCGACCGGTTTCCGGCTGCGGCTTCATCGTCTCCCAGCCTAGACCGCCCCAGAGCGCCGGTGAGGGGCCTCGGGCCGGGCGAACGAGCGGCCGAGCCGCGAGCCCAACCAGACGCTCCGGCAACGGCGTCGGTCTCGGCGCGCCGGAGGCTAGACGCGGTCCCGATGGTCGGCTCTTCTGCCCTTAATCAATTGTCCATTGAGGATATTGGCCTGACCACTGACCACCGCAGCGTCACCCTGGCCACCCTTTCGGACCCCACCAGGCGCTTGATCCTTGCCCGCCTTCGCCAGGGCGAGGCCAGGGTGGGAGAGCTGGCGGAGCCGTTCGCCCTCCGGCTGCCCGCCATCTCCAGGCACCTCATGGTGCTGGAGCGGTCGGAACCGGGGGCCAAGGAGCGGCGCGCCCGGCGGCGCCGCGGTCGGCCGAGCCCGGCGCCGCCACGTGAGCTAGCCCTCCGGATCGGCGAGCACAGCCGCCTCTGGGAGGAGCGGCGCCAGCGACTGGACCGGCATTTTCAGGCGACAGCTGGGAAGGAGGATGCGAATGTCTGAGCCTGCCGTGCGATTCGAGGCCGGGCCGGGGAGCCAGGAGGTGGTGCTGACCCACACCTTCTCGGTGCCCCCCGACCGGGTGTTCCGCGCCTACACGGACCCCGAGGAGATCCCCCTCTGGTGGGGACCGAGCGAGCTCACCACCGAGGTCGAGGAGCTGGAGGTCCGCCGCGGCGGCTGCTGGCGCTTCTTCCAGAGTGATCCCCAGCAGCGGCTGCACGCCTTCCACGGCGTCCACCACGAGGTCACCCCTGGCCGGCGGCTGGTGCGCACCTTCGAGTACGAGGGCGCCCCGGGTCACGTCCTGCTGGAGACCGTCACCTTCACCGCCATCGAGGGCGGGACGCTCCTCACCACCAGGTCGGTGTTCCAATCGGCGGCGGATCGCGATCAGATGGTGGCGGCCGGCATGGAACGGGGCGCGGTGGAGTCGATGGAGCGGCTCGGACGACAGCTGGGCTCGGCCTGACGTGCGCGGCGCGCGCCGCCCGGCGATGAGCTCGCTGGCTGGCGCTGTCCCGACGCCGGGCGGGGATCCCCCTCCCGGCTGACCGCCTCAGCGGCCGGCGGCGTAGGCCTGGCCCTGGCGCGGGTCGGCGCCGGCGCGCAGCTGCCCGTCCGCCCCCTTCTCCACCGCGCAGAGCCGACCCAGCGACCAGTCGGGATGCAGCCGCACGTCGTGGCCACGGCGACGCAGCTCCGCCACCACCGGGGCGGGGAAGCGCCCCTCCATGTGGAGCTGGCCCAGCCCGGCGGCGCGCGGGTAGAACGAGCTGTGGAAGTGGGTGGAGTGGAAGGCCGGAGCCTCGATCCCTGACTGCAGATCGAGCTGGTGATGCAGGTGGCGCAGGAAGAAGGTCAGGGACCACTGGTCCTGCTGGTCCCCGCCCGGCGTCCCGCAGGCCAACCAGGGGCGACCGTCGCGGAGCGCCAGCGTCGGGGTGAGGGTGGTGCGGGGGCGACGGCCGGGACCCAGTGAGCTGGCCAGCCCCTCCTCCAGCCAGAACATCTGGGAGCGGGTCGAGAGGGGAAACCCGATGCCCGGAACGACCGGGGAGCCGTGCAGCCAGGCGCCGCTCGGGGTGGCGGAGACCATGTTCCCCTCCCGGTCCACGACGTCCAGGTGACAGGTGTCCTTGCCCAGCGGGTCCGGCGGCAGGCCCGCGGCGCCGTCCAGCGCGGCGGTGCGATCCCGGAGGGCTCGGCTGGGCAGGCGTGGCTCTCGCCCGCCCGGACTTCCCGGGCGGATCTCCATCGAGGCCCGGTCGCCGACCAGCCGGCGCCGCTCGGCGGCGTAGGCGGGGCTGAGCAGGTCCTCCACCGGGACCTCGACGAAGCGGGGATCGCCGTAGTAGGCCTCACGGTCGGCGAAGGCGAGCTTGGCGCACTCCACGACCAGGTGAACGAAGTCGGCGGAGTCAGGGCTGAGGGAGGCCAGGTCGTAGCCGTCCAGGAGGCGGAGCTGCTGGAGGAACACCGGCCCCTGGCCCCACGGACCGGTCTTGTGCACGCGCACTCCGTGATAGTCGATGGCCAGAGGCCGCTCGAACGATGCTCTCCACCCGGCCAGATCGTCGCCACGGAGGAACCCCGCATGGGGGGATCCGGTCTCGTCCCACAGCTCGGCAGAGGAGAGGAACCGCTCGATCGCCTCGGCCACCGGCCCCTCGTAGAAAGCGCGACGGGCGGCCTCGATCTGCTGCTCGCGTGCCCCTCCGGCGCTCTCGCCGGCCGCCAGCACCATCTCGTAGGTGGCGGCCAGCTGGGGGTTGCTGAAGCGGCGGCCCGCCTCCGGGGCTCGGCCGTTGGAGAGGAAGACCTCGCCGGAGCTGGGCCACTGCTCGGCAAACCGGGGCACGCAGGTGCTGATGGCGAGGTGGAC
This sequence comes from Candidatus Dormiibacterota bacterium, assembly GCA_027306885.1. GTDB lineage: Bacteria > Chloroflexota > Dormibacteria > Aeolococcales > Bog-877 > JAJYXT01. The sequence continues at coordinate 15,556 of DAHUYV010000005.1, read as the reverse complement.
CGCGGGCAGCATCGGCACCCCGTGGCCGGCGTAGTGGATCACCGGCTCCATCACCTGGCGCAGCGGAAGGCGCCCGTAGCGCTGCAGCATCAGCATCCAGGCGCCGAACGCCCCCGGGACGTTGGCGGCCAGGAGCCCGGTGCCGGGGATGACGTCGACGTCCAGGGCCCGGAATCCCTCGATGGTGGCCCGCCGGGGCGCCGGGCCCTGGCCGTCCACCACCACCACCTCCTTCTCCCGGGAGTCGTAGAGGATGATCGGCACCTCGCCGCCCGGGCCGTTGAGGTGCGGCTCTACCACCTGGAGCACCAGCCCGGTGGCCACCGCCGCGTCGAAGGCGTTGCCGCCCTGCTCCAGCATCGCCATGCCCGCCGCCGCCGCCAGCCAGTCAGAGGCAGCCACCATGCCGAAGCTTCCGACCAGCTGGGGACGGGTGGGTGAGTTCATGGACGCGACACCTCCAGGCTGAGTTGCTCTTCAACGCGATGGCAGCGGGCCAGGTGCCCCTGCCGAGATACCACGGTCGCCGCCGGAGACTCCTGCCGGCAGCGGTCGTCGGCCAAGGGGCATCTCGGGTGCAAGCTGCAGCCCGGGGGTGGCTCGGTGGTGCTCGGCGGTTCGCCAGGCAGCACCGAGCGGGTGCGCGAGCGCTGCTGGACCGGATCGGCCAGCGGCGCCGCCGCCAACAGCGACCGGGTGTAGGGGTGGCGGGCGTCATCGAAGAGCTCGTCCCGGGTGGCCACCTCCACGATCTCCCCGAGGTACATCACCGCCACCCGATCGCAGAGGAACTCGGCCACCGACAGGTCGTGGGTGATGAAGAGGCAGGAGAAGCCCATCGATCGCTGCAGGTCGGCGAGCAGGTTGAGGATCCCGGCCCTCACCGAGACGTCGAGGGCCGACACCGGCTCGTCGGCGATGAGCAGCCGCGGCTCGAGGACCAGCGCCCGCGCCAACCCCACCCGCTGCCGCTGGCCCCCCGAGAGCTCGTGGGGGAAGCGTTCCAGCACTCCTGCCGAGAGACCAACCCGCTCCACGGTCCGGGAGACCAGGACCCGGACCTGCTCTCGGGACGGGTGGCCGTGGGCGCGCAACGGCTCGGCCACGATCTGGGCCACGGTCATGCGCGGATCGAGCGAGGAGTACGGGTCCTGGAACACCATCTGGATCTGGCTGCGGATCGGCCGCAGCGCCCTCGCCGCCATGGCGGTTATCTCCTTGCCGTCGAAGGTGATCCGCCCCGCCGTCGGGGTGAGCAGCCGGACCACGCACTTGCCGACCGTGGTCTTGCCGGAGCCCGTCTCCCCCACCAGACCGAGGATCTCCCCCTCCCCGATCTCCAGGCTGACGTCGCGCACCGCCTGCACCCGGTGGCCCCCGGAGCTGCGCGGAGCCCGGAACTCCATGCGGAGTCGATCCACCTCCAGCACCTGGCCGCTCACGACGGCGCCGCCGGGACCGGCTCGGGATTGAAGCAGGCGACTCGGTGGTCGGGGTCCATCTCCTCAAGCACCGGAGCGACCTTGTGGCACTGTTCGATGCTGCGCGGGCAGCGGGGAGCGAAGGCGCAGGCGTCGAGGGGCGCTCGCAGCACCGGGACCAGTCCCGGGATCTCGGTGAGACGCTCGGCGCCCCCACCGGTACGGCGGCCACCGCGGGGAAGTGCGCGGAGCAGACCCGCAGTGTAGGGGTGACGCGGTGCGGCGTAGAGCCGATGGACCTCGGCGTCCTCCACCTTGGCCCCCGCGTACATCACCACCACCCGATCGGCCAGGTCGGCCACCACTCCGAGGTCGTGGGTGATGAGGAGGATCGACATCCCGAGCCGCTTCTGGAGGTCGCGGACGATGTCCAGGATCTGAGCCTGGGTGGTCACGTCCAGCGCCGTGGTGGGCTCGTCGAGGATCAGCAGCTGGGGATCGCAGGCCAGCGCCATGGCGATCATCGCGCGTTGGCGCATGCCCCCAGAGAGCTGGTGGGGGAAGGCGCGGAGGCGCTGCTCGGGAGCCCCGATGCGGACCAGGCTGAGAAGCTCGGCGGCGCGCTGGCGCGCCTCATGGCCGCGCAGGCCGCGATGCAGGCGGAGCACCTCGATGATCTGGTTGCCGATGGTGAACGAGGGGTTGAGAGACGTCATCGGCTCCTGGAAGACCATGGCGATGTCGCCACCGCGGACGGCCCGGAGCTCTTTGATGGAGAGGCGGGTGAGGTCCCGGCCGCCGAACTCAACCGACCCCTCGATCCGGGCGTCCTCGGGAAGCAGTCGCAGCAGCGCCAGGGCGGTGACCGACTTGCCACAACCCGACTCGCCGACGAGCGCCAGAACCTCTCCGGCGCCGATCGACAGGCTGAGGTCTCGGACCGCCATCACCACCCCTCCCCGGTCGAAGAGGCGCACCCCGAGGTTGCGGACCGTCAGCAGGTCGGCCACCTATCGCATCGAGGGATCGAAGAGATCCCGGAGCCCGTCGCCGAGCAGGTTGAACGCCAGGGTGGTGAGGAAGATGGCGATCCCCGGCAGGATGGCGATCCACGGGTCGTTGTAGAGGTAGGTCTGGGCGGTGGCCAGCATGTTGCCCCAGGAGGGCGTGGGCGGCTGCACCCCGAGCCCGAGGAAGGACAGCAGGGCCGAGCCCAGGATCGCCGCCGGGATCGAGACCGAGGCCTGGACCAGCAGCGGGCTCAGCATGTTGGGGAAGAGGTGGCGGAACAGGATCACCCGATCCCGCACCCCGGTGACGATCGCCGCCTGCACGAAGTCCTGCTCCCGGAGGGCCATCGCCTCGGCCCTGGCGATCCGGATCGAGCCGGGGAGTTGGGCCAGGCCGAGGGCGATGATCACGTTCTGCAACGAGGGCTTGAAGATGGCGGCCAGCCCCACCGCGATGAGCAGGAAGGGGAAGGCCAGGACCACGTCGGCGACGCGCATCGCCACCATGTCCACAGCGCCCCGGTAGTACCCGGAGGCGATCCCAATCGGAACTGCCAGGACCATGGCCAGAAGGGTCGCCAGCACCCCCACCTCCAGCGTCGACTGGGAGCCGTAGATGAGGCGGGAGAGCTCATCCCGTCCCAGCTGGTCGGTGCCGAGGATGTGCCCCGCAACCCCCGGCCCCACCAGGACGTGGCCGAACTGGCTGGCCACGGGGGACTGCGGGGCGAGGAGCGGGGCGAACACCGCCACCACCACCACCACCACCACACCCGCCAGGCCGATGACCGCGGGCGGGCGCCGCCGGAAGCGGCGCCACCAGCCCTGTCGAGACGGAGTGGAGATCGTCACCACGGGCTCGGCGCCAGGCACGGTGGCGATGCTCATCCCGGCTCCCCCGCCAGGCGCACCTTGGGGCTGAGAACCATGTAGACGAAGTCCATGAGGAGGTTGATGATTATCACCAGGGCGGCGGTCAGGAGGGCCACCGCCTGGATGGTCGGGTAGTCCCGCTGGAAGACCGAGTTGATGGTCAGCTGGCCGATCCCCGGCAGGCCGAACACCTCCTCGGTGACCGCCACCCCCGAGAGCAGGATCCCGAACTGCAGGCCGATCACCGTCGCCACCGTGACCAGGCTGTTGCGCAGGGCGTGCTTGAGCACCACCACCCACTCCGACAGGCCCTTGGCGCGAGCCGTGCGCACATAGTCGGCCCGCATGGTCTCCAGCAGGCCGGAGCGGGTCTGACGCATCAGCACCGCGGCGACGCCGGTGCCCAGGACGAACGCCGGCATCAGCATGTGCGCGAGGTTCTGGGCCGGATCGACGCTGAAGGAGACGAAGCCCGAGGCGGGCAGGAAGGCGAAATGCACCGAGAGCAGGAGGATCAGCATGATCGCGAACCAGAAGCTGGGGATGGAAAGACCGAAGAGGGCCAACGCGTTGCTGGTGTAGTCGGCGGTCCTACCCCTTCGGATGGCCGCGAGGATCCCCGTGGGGATGCCGAGGAGCAGGGCTATGAGCATGGTCAGCACGGTCAGTTCGAATGTGATCGGGAAGGCGTTCCCGATCTCGGTCGTCACCGGCATCCCGGTGACGGGAGAGGCGCCCAGGTGGCCGGTGAGCACCTGGCCGACCCAGTCCAGGTACTGGACCGGCAGGGGCTTGGCCAGCCCGTACTCGCGGGTGATGGCGGCGAGCGCCGCCGGGCTGAAGTTGGTGTTCCCGGTGAGGGCGGTGGCCGGACTTCCCGGCACCGCCCTCACCCCGATGAACACCACCATCGAGGCGATGACCAGGGTGAGCAGCGAGATCCCCAGTCGCCGGAGGAGGTACCCCCTCACCGGACCCTTTGCCCGGTGAGAGTCGCCTCCGCGCTTCGGCGACCAGGGATCCCGCCCGGGCTCACGACGCCGTCAGGCCCGCGGAACCGAGGTGGAGAAGCCCGTCCGGAGTGAACGAGACTCCGACCACCGACTTCGGGTAGGCGATCTGGTTGGTGAGGTGGAACAGGTAGATGATCCCGTTGTACTGCAACATCGCCTTCTCGGCCGAGTAGTAGAGGGCCTTGCGGGTGGCGATGTTGGTGGTCGACTTGGCCTGGGCCAAGGGGTTCATGATCGAGTTGGGACCCTGCCCGGTGTAGTCAAAGGCACTGCCCTGAGTGTAGAAGGGCGAGGTGTTCTGATCCGGGTCCACCCGACCCGACCAGCCGATGTCGAAGAGCTGATAGTTGCCCGCCTGGGCGTTGGCCAGCGCCGACGTGAACTCGGTGGGCTGGACGGTGATGTTGAAGCCGGCGGCCTGTGCCTGGGTGGCCTCGATCTCACCCTGCTGCACGTTGACAGTTCCCGTGGGCACGACAAGGGTCAGGTTGATGGGGGTGGGCACCCCCGACTCCTGGACCAGCTTCTTGGCCTCGGTGATGTTGGTAGCCGGGCAGCTGAGCTTGGTGTAGAAGACGCTGGCCGGGCTGATCGGGCCACATCCGACCACGTTGCTGTTTTGGTAGGCGACGGAGTTGATGGTCTGGCGGTTCAAGGAGAGCGCGAGCGCCTCCCTCAGCAGCGGGTGGGTCGCCAGCGGGTTGTTGGCGGCAGCGGCGGGCTTCTGCCAACCGTTCCCGTTGCTGACGTTGATGGTTATGCCCTCATAGCCGTTCGAGGTCAGCTGGGAGGTGGTGTACGAGCTGTTCTTGGTGAGCAGCGAGTAGTCGTTCGGGGCCAGGCAGCCGGGCCCCGCCACGCTGATCGCCCCCGACAGGAGGTCGGAGTAGCAGGTGGCCGGGTCGGTGATCGCCTGGAAGATGAGGGTCTGGATGTGCGGCGTGCCCCCGAAGTAGTAGTGGGAGCGGGTGAGGATCACCTCGTCCAGGGAGGGCCGGGCCTGGAAGGCGAAGGGGCCCACACAGACCGGATCCTCGAAGAAGTTGGCGCCCTCGCGGGCAAGCGCCGTCGGCGACATCACGATCCCGGACCGCGCCGCCAGAATGCTGGTGAGAGGAGCGTCGGGCGCCGAGAGATGGAGCTGGACCGTCGTGCTGTTGACCACCGAGACGCTGGAGACCAGCTTGAGGTTTGCAGCCCGTGCCGAGGTGGGGAGCGTCTTGTCCCGCTCCAGCGAGGTCTGAACCGCCTGCGCGGTCAGGGGTGTGCCGTCGTTGAACTTGACCCCCTTGCGCAGGTGGATGGTGTACAGGAGCCCACCGTCAGACACCGTCGGCAGCGCTGACGCGAGCGACGGCACCACCGCCATCTGGGAGTTGATCCCGTAGAGGCTGAGGCACATGTTGGCGAAGACGATCCTTCCCACCAGGGACCCCTCGGTCGAGGGATCCAGCGCGGTCGGGGCGTTGGGGATTCCGACGGTCAAGGTGCCGCCGTTCTGAACCTTCGGAGCAGCTGGGGTCTTGGTGGCGGGTGCCGATGAGCAGGCGGCCAGGAGAACGGCCGCACCCCCCACAGCCGCTCCCGCTCGCAGTCCCCGTGGGAGCCGCGACGTGAATCTCATTGTGTCCGGTGACCTCCTCTATGCGCTGCTGCAGCTGCTTGAAGCTGCCCGTCCGGCCCGACGACTTCGATACCCGAGGGGCTCACGGCCCCGGACATCCGCCAGCCCTCCCCGGGGCATCCCCACGGCTGGGGACCGATACACCGCGTCGGCCATAAGCCCTTCCTCCCGTGCTCCCGCCGGCCGTGCCCGCCGGGTGGCTTGCGGTCCCCGCCGGGCCGGAGTCCAGCTCCGGCGGCAATGGCAGGCCGACTGTATACCATCCACCACGCAGGTGTAAAGGGTGAATCGGAGCCTGCTTTCGGGGCAGGAGAACGGGCCCTCAAGGGCGCTGACGTGCCGGTCTTCGGGTGGTAGAGTTTGGCCGATCGGTCTGGTATACGTCACGCCACACGCCAGTCTGGTGGCCGCAAGGCTCTGGCTGTGGCAACGGCTGGGGAGGCCACGTGATGTCCGAGTCGGCGAAGCTCAGCGCGGACTCCGGGGAGGGCGCCGTCTCCGGGGGACACCTGGTGGCGCGCGCCCTGCGCGCTGAGGGGGTCGACGTCATCTTCACCCTCTGCGGCGGTCACATCATCGACATCTACGACGGCTGCCTCGACGAGGGGATCCGAATCGTCGACGTCCGTCACGAGCAGGTGGCCGCACACGCGGCCGACGGGTACTCGCGGGTGACGGGGACGGCGGGATGCGCGGTGGTCACGGCGGGACCCGGTACCACCGACGCCATCACCGGGGTTGCCAACGCCTTCAGGGCGGAGAGCCCGATGCTGCTGATCGGCGGGCAGGGAGCGACCGACCAGCACCGCATGGGCTCACTGCAGGACCTCCCCCACGTTGACCTGCTGCGTCCGATCACCAAGTTCGCGGCCTCGGTGCCCACCACCTCTCGCGTGGCGGACATGGTCTCGATGGCGTTTCGGGAGGCCTACCTCGGCGCCCCCGGCCCCTCCTACCTGGAGATCCCCCGGGACGTGCTGGACCGCCGGATCCCCGTGGGGGATGCGGTCATCCCCGAGCCGGGCCGGTACCGCGCCTCGACCAGGAGCCTCGGCGACCCCCAGGACGTCGAGCGGCTGGCGGAGCTGCTCTCCCACTCCAGCCGACCGTGCATCCTGCTGGGCCAGCAGGTCTGGACCTGCCGGGCCGGCGATGCCGCCGCCGCCCTCTGTCGGCAGCTGGACATTCCCGCCTTCATGAACGGGGCCGGCCGCGGGACCCTGCCGCCGGGCGACCCCCACCACTTCCAGCTCACCCGACGCTACGCGTTCTCCCGCGCCGACCTGATCGTGGTGGTCGGCACCCCCTTCGACTTCCGCCTCGGCTACGGCAAGCGGCTGGGCCACCAGGCCGCGGTGGTTCAGATCGATCTCGACTACCGCACGGTCGGCCGCAACCGCGACCTCTCCCTGGGGCTGGTCGGGGACTGCTCGGTGATCCTGGAGGCGGCCGCCCAGGCGGCCTCCCCCTCACTCAACGGGGCCGCCGGAGAGCGCCGCGCCTGGCTTCGGGAGCTGCGCTCGGAGGAGGATCGGCTGCAAGCGCTGCGCGCTCCCCAGCTGAACTCTGAGGCCTGCCCCATCCACCCCATGCGCCTGGCCCGCGAGATCAACTCATTCCTCACCGACGACACGATCTACATCGGGGACGGCGGTGACGTGGTCACCACGGCGGGGCAGGTGGTGCAACCCCACCTGCCGGGGCACTGGATGGACCCCGGGCCGCTCGGAACCCTCGGCGTGGGCATCGGCTTTGCCATGGCGGCCAAGTTGGCCCGGCCCGATCAGGAGGTGCTCTGCTACTTCGGCGACGGGGCCCTGAGCCTCACCGGCTTCGACTTCGAGACCATGCTGCGCTTCAACCTGCCCTTCGTCGGCGTGGTGGGCAACAACTCCTACATGAACCAGATCCGCTTCGGCCAGATCTCCAGGTACGGCCGGGAGCGCGGGGATGTCGCCAACAAGCTGGGGGATCTGGCCTACGACCGGTTCGCCAAGGCGCTGGGCGGCTACGGCGAGGAGGTCCGCCGGCCCGAGGACATCCGTCCGGCGCTGGAGCGGGCGCGCGAGTCCGGCCTGCCCTCCCTCATCAACGTGTGGGTGGACCCCGAGGAGTTCGCCTCCGGGACCGTGAATCAGACGATGTACAAGTGAGCCGGGGTCCCAAGGCGATCTCGGCGTTGCAAGGGGAGTCGCGATGAGCAAGGCGCTGGAAGGGATCCGGGTGGTGGACATGACCCACGTCCAGGCCGGCCCGGTCTGCACCCAGATGCTGGCGTGGCTGGGCGCCGATGTGATCAAGATCGAGCCACCCGGCAGAGGCGATGTCACCCGGACCCAGCTCCGTGACCTGCCCGACGTGGACAGCCTCTACTTCACCATGCTCAACTCGAACAAGCGCAGCCTCACCCTGGACATCAAGCACCCCCGGGGCCAGGAGCTCCTCTGGGAGCTCCTGCGCCGGTCCGACGTCCTGGTGGAGAACTTCGGCCCCGGAGCCCTGGACCGCCAGGGGATCACCTGGGAGCGGCTCCAGGAGGAGGCCCCGCGCCTGGTCTACGCCTCGATAAAGGGCTTTGGCCCCGGCGACTACGAGGACGCCAAGGCATACGAGACGATCGCCCAGGCGATGGGCGGAGCGATGAGCACCACCGGCTTCCAGGACGGCCCCCCGACCTCGACCGGCGCGCAGATCGGCGACTCCGGCTCCGCCGTGCACCTGCTGGCGGGCATCCTGGCGGCCCTGCTCCAACGGCACCAGACCGGACGCGGACAGCGGGTCCAGGTGGCGATGCAGCACGCCGTGCTGAACCTCTGCCGGGTCAAGATCCGTGACCACCAGCGCCTGCAGCACGGCCCGCTCGCCGAGTACCCGAACTCGGAGTTCGGCAAGAGCGTGCCCCGGTCGGGCAACGCCTCGGGCGGTGGCCAGCCGGGCTGGGCGCTGCGCTGCCGCCCGGGGGGGCCGGACGACTTCATCTACGTCATCATCCAGCCCCACGTCTGGGAGCGCCTCGTGAGGCGGATCGACCGAGAGGACCTGCTGGGGAACCCCGCCTGGGACACGCCGGAGGGCCGGCTTTCCCATCTGGACGAGGTCTTCTCGGTGATCGAGGGCTGGACCATGCTGCACACCAAGTGGGAGGTCTTCGACGCCTTCAGCGCCATCGACGTGCCCTGCGGCCCGGTGTTCGACACCGGCGACCTGGTGGCCGACGACTCACTGCGCAGGAACGGAATGATCGTCGAGGTGGAGCATCCCGACCGCGGCACCTACCTCAACGTGGGCTGCCCCCTGCGGCTCTCCGACTCGCCGGTCGAGGTCAACCGGTCTCCGCTGCTGGGTGAGCACTCCGAGGTGGTGCTCCGCGAGGTCCTGGGCCTGGAGGGAGAGGAGTTGGCGCTGGTCCGCCGGGAGGGGGTGATCTGACCGCCGCACCGGAGCTGCCGGATCGCCAGAGGACGGGGCCGCCGGAGGGAGCCGCGTATGGCGGGGACCCGACCGTTGGCGAGCTGCGCCGCGCCCTGGACCGGGGCGAGGGACAGCTGCTCGGAACTGATCTGGAGCGGGTCTGCTCCGCGTACGGCATCCCCCTCCCCCGGGAGGCGATCGGTCGGGACCCGGAGGAAGCGGGCCGCCTCGCCGTCGGGATCGGATTCCCCGTGGCGCTGAAAGTCGTCTCCCCCGACGTCATGCACAAGACCGAGGCCGGAGCGGTGGCTCTCGGCCTGGCGTCGGAGGGCGAGGTTGTGATCGAGGGCCGGCGTCTGCTCCAGGCCGTCGCCCAACGGGCCCCGGGGGCCAGGATCGCCGGCCTGCTGGTGCAGGCGATGGCCCCGCGGGGCCAGGAAGTGATCATCGGCGCCACCATCGACCCCACCTTCGGACGGCTGGTGGCCTTCGGGATGGGGGGAACCGCCGTGGAGGTGGGACGGGACGTCACGTTCTCCCTCGCCCCCCTCGATCGAGAGGAGGCGCGCCGGATGCTGGACCGGATCTCGGGAGCGCCGATCCTGCGGGGAGTGAGGGGCCAGCCCGGAGTGGACCATGAGGCGCTGGTGGAGCTCCTCCTCGCCGTCTCCCGGCTGATCTCAGAGCACCCCGAGGTCTCGGAGGTCGACCTGAACCCGGTGGTGGTTGGGGAGCGCGGAGCGCTGGTGGTCGACGCCCGGCTCCTCCTCGCCGAGCCCCCTCCGGCGCCCGAGCCGTCCCCCACCCAGGACGAGATCCTCCGGGAGATGACCCGACTGTTGCGACCTCGGGCGGTGGCGATCATCGGGGCCTCGGCGGAGACCGGCAAGATCGGCAACTCCGTGCTGCGGAACCTCATCGATGGTGGCTACCGCGGCCGGATCTACCCGGTGAACCCGAAGGCCCAGGAGATCTTGGGGATCCCCTGCTACGCCCGGGTGGAGGACATCGCCGACGAGGTCGATGTGGCGATCTTCGCCATCCCCGCGGCCGCTGTGATCGAGGGCATGGAGCAGATCGGCCGTCAGGGGATCCGCGCTGCGGTGCTGATCCCGTCGGGCTTCGCGGAGGTGGGGCGGCCCGACCTGCAGCGCCAGCTCCAGGAGGTGGCCCGGCGTCACCACATCCGCTTCCTCGGCCCCAACATCTACGGCTACTACTACACCCCGGACTCGATCTGCGCCACCTTCTGCACCCCCTACGACCTGGCCGGGCCGGTGGCGCTCACCTCCCAGTCCGGGGGCATCGGCATGGCGATCCTGGGGTTCGCCAGATCGGCGAAGCTGGGGGTCTCGGCGATTGTGGGCCTCGGCAACAAGGCCGATGTCGACGAGGACGACCTCCTCACCTTCTTCGCCGAGGACCGCGCCACCACCTGCATCGCCATGCACATGGAGGACCTCAAGGACGGCCGGGCATTCCTGGAGGCGGCGCGCCGGGTCTCGCCCTCCAAGCCGGTCATCGTCCTGAAGGCGGGCCGCACCGGGGCCGGGGCCAGGGCCGCCCGCTCCCACACGGCAGCGCTGGCCGGCGACGACAAGGTCTACCAGGACCTCTTCGCCGCCCACGGGGTGGTGCGCGCTCCGGGGCTGCGCGACCTCCTGGAGTACGCAAGGGCGCTGCCCATGCTGCCCACCCCGCGCGGCGAGAACGTGCTCATAATCACCGGCGCCGGCGGCTCGGGGGTCCTGCTCTCCGACGCCTGCGTCGACGAGGGGCTGGAGCTGATGGCGATGCCGGACGACCTGGACCTCGCCTTTCGCGCTCACATCCCCCCCTTCGGGGCCGCCGGCAACCCCGTGGACATCACCGGCGGCGAGCCCCCCTCCACCTATCGCGCCACCATCGAGCTGGGCCTGCGGGATCCGCGGGTCCACGCGCTGGTGATCGGCTACTGGCACACCATCGTCACCCCGCCCATGGTCTTCGCCGAGCTGCTGGTCGACGTCGTCGAGGCGGGCCGGCGCGCGGGCAACGCCAAGCCGGTGGTGGTCTCGCTGGCCGGCGATGTCGAGGTGGAGGCCGCCGCCGCCCTGCTCTTTTCCCACGGTATTCCCGCCTATCCGTACACCACGGAAATCCCGGTCGAGGTCCTCGGGGCCAAGTACCGTTGGGCCCGCGCCACCGGGAACCTCCCGGCGGCTCCGGCATGAACACTCGGACGGCGAGCCCGCAGAGGGCGGCGAATGGCGGCAGAATCGGCTTATCCGCAGCGGCCTTGGTTCCAGGGGGCGTGTAGTACGATGACGTCAGTGGTTGGTAAGGGGTTGGCGACGGCCCCGGAAAGTGCCGACGGGCTGGCCCCCGGGTCGCAGAGCGGGATCAACCTGGAGCGCTTGGACGCCGACTGGACGCTTCCCGATCGTGCCTACGAGGCGATGAAGCGCGCCATCATGGCGATGCGCATCTACGACGGGCAGGAGGACCTGCGCCTCGACGAGCGTCGACTCGCCCACGACCTGGGGATCAGCCGGACCCCGGTGCGGGAGGCGCTGCTGCGCCTGCAGCACGAGGGGCTGGTGCGCACCGTGCCCCGGCGCGGGGTCTTCGTCGTGCGCAAGAGCAAGTCGGAGATCGTGGAGGTGATCCTGGCCAGCGCTGCCCTCGAGGGGGTGGCGGGAAGGCTGGCGGCGAGCCGCGCCACTGACGCGCAGATCGCCTCGGTCCGCACCCAGTTCAAGGAGGTGATCCGCCACCCCTCGAGGCTGGACCTGGACCGGTACTCCTCCCTCAACCTGCAGTTCCATCAGTACATCGTCGACCTGGCGGAGTCGGAGATGCTCTCCGGGCTGGTGGAGACCCTCAAGATCCACATGCGCGCCATCCGGGGACGGACGATGGGCGACGGCAACCGGATGAAGCGGTCCCCGGTGGAGCACCAGCGCATAGTGGAAGCGCTGGAGGCGCGCGACGCTGACGCGCTTGAGCAGGAGATCCGGCAGCACGGCATGAACCTCGCCGAGCACGTCGAGCGCTTCGTCGACTACCTTGACTGACAGGGGTCCACGGATGGCCCGGCCCTATTCCACCTGCCGCAGGAAGGACCGCAGCCGCCCCAGGTAGGCCTCCGGTTCCTCCAGGAAGGCGGTGTGGGAGCTGCCCTCGAAGATCTCCAGGCTGGCCAGGGGGATCGCCGCCGCCACCGCGGCCATGTGGCCCGGGGTGGCCTCGTCGAACCTTCCCCCGGTCACCAGGGTCGGCACCCGGATCCGCCCCAGGCTGCCCAGCAGCTCCCAGTCGCGAAGCTCCCCGGTCACCGGACCGAACTCGCTCGGGCCCCACATCGCTTGGTAGGGGTCGGAGCCCAGGCCGGCCCTGGTCCGCTCCAGCGCCGCCGGCCAGGGATCCAGCCGACAGAGGTGGCGGCGGTAGTACTCGGCCACCGCGCCCTGGTACTCGGGGCATGCGAACCAGCCCGATCGCTCGTGGCTGCTGAGGGTCGCGCGCATTGTCTCGGGCAGCTGCTCGCGCAGGGTGCTGGCGTCCGCCAGCCATCGCGAGACGCTGGCCGGAGCGCTGCTCAGGATGAGGCTGCGGATCCCCGTGGCGCCCTGGAGAGCGTGGCTCATGGCCAGCATCCCACCCCAGGAGTTGCCGAACAGGTGGGTCTCGGCCAGCCCGAGACCGGCGCGGACCCGCTCCAGCTCGGTCTGGAACCTCGCCACCGTCCAGCGCGGGGCGGTTGCGCCCACCGGGGAACGACCGCATCCCAGCTGGTCGTAGAAGATGACCGGGCGTTCGTCCGCGAGCGCTGCCAACGGTTCCAGATAGTCGTGCGGCATGCCCGGCCCGCCGTGGAGGCAGAGCAGCGGTGGGCGTGAGCCGGGCTCCCCATAGCGCCGGTACCACACACGGCCGTCGCCCACCTCGAGGAAACCCTCGACCGAGCCGGCTGGGTCCATGCCTCCCCCCTCTCAGCCCTCGAACGCCAACCCGGCCCGGAGCTCGCCGCGGCGGGGCGCCGCGGGATGAGCCGGCCCCAGTTTCGCGGGTTGAGCCCGGCTGGGGCCGCGCTGAGGGAGGCCTCCGGCGGCGCGCTGGCGCGGCAATCCGGCCGGCTAGGCCCCGGGTCGGAGCGCTCGTCCGATCAGAACCGCCGGGGCCGGAGTCCTCACCCCGAAGGTCCGGCCGGGCACCCGGCGGACAGCGGTGAGGGCGAACCCCGCCTCGGCCAGGTTTTCGGCGGTCGGGCGGTTGAGGTGACAGCCTCCGGCGAGCAGCGCCCATGCGGGATCGAGAAGGTCCTGGATGGCTCCGCCGATTCTCCCCCCGCGGACATGCTTGAGGAAGCGCAGCTCGCCGCCCGGCCTCAGCACCCGGAGCAGCTCGGCTAGGGCCGTGGCCGGCTCGGACACCGAGCACAGCACCAAGGAGGCAACCACCGCGTCCTGGGAGCGGTCGTCGATTGGCAGGGTCTCAGCCGTCGCATCCACCACCTCCACCTTGAGGTCGACGCGACGGGCCGCCCGGGCCGCCGCCCGCCTCAGGGCCGGCTCCGGCTCGACCGCCACCAACGTGGTCACCGCGCGCGGGTAGTGGCGGAAGTTCACCCCGGTGCCGCACCCTACCTCCACCACCCGCCCGGACAGCCCGGACAGAAGCTCCCGCCGGAGCTCTGAGACTCCGCCCAGGTCGGAGAGCGGAGCCAGGGCGGAGTACAGGTGAGCGAAGATCGGGCGGCCCGGGCGGGGCGACGAGGGGGTGCCCATGCCAAGATGGTCTCATCCGGCGCGCCTTCCCCTCGCCATGGGCAGGCCCGGAGCGCGACGCTGACAATGTGCGGGTGCGAGCAGCGCAGGCGTGGGCCGAGGCACTGGCCGCCTGGGCCATCCCGGAGTGGATCATGGCTCAGGCGCCGGAGTCTCCCTGGAGCTTCCCGACCACCACCTTTGTGGCGGCGGCGCTGCGTGCCAAGGCCGGGCCTCTCACCCCCACCCACCTCCGCGCCTTGGAGGCCCTTCCTGCAGAGGGGGAGGTGCTCGACGTCGGGGCAGGCGCCGGGGCGGCGAGCCTGCCCCTGGGTCGACGGGCCCGAGGCATCGTGGCCGTCGACCAGAGCAGCGAGATGCTGGAGGAGATGCGCCGGCTCGGTGGGCCCGGGCTGTCCCTAACTGCGGTGCAGGGCGTCTGGCCGGACGTCGCCAGCCGGGTGGGATCCGCCGATGTCGTGATCTGCGCCAACGTCGCCTACAACGTCCCGCAGCTCGACCGGTTTGTGCTGGAGCTCACCGCCCACGCCCGGAGTCGTGTGGTGCTGGAGCTGACCGAGCGCCATCCCCAGTCCTCCGTGAACTGGCTGTGGGAGCACTTCTGGGGGTTGACCCGGCCCGAGTCCCCGACCGCCCTCGACGCCAGGTCGGTGGTCGCGGAGGCCACCGGGCAGGAGGTGGGGATGGAGAGCTGGGAGGGGCGCGATGTGCTGGAGGCCGGGCCGGACCCGGAGTTGGTGGCCTGGATCCGCCGCCGGCTGTGCCTCGACCCCAGCCGGGACCAGGAGCTGGCGGAGCTCCTGGCCAGCCACCCGCCCGACCTCCCGCCGAGGAGGGTCACCCTGTGGTGGCCAGGTCGGGCGCCATAGGGGGCTGATTCCGCGCTCCCCAGCGGCCGGTGGTCCACCGCCTCTTGGGACCCGAACCAAGGCCGCCCGACCTTGACCGGGTGGGCGCCGATGACCGGCCCCGGCCGACCCAGGGCGCCGCCGCCCCAGAGGGCCCTCACCACCTGAGTGCCGGCCAGCTTGTGCATCCAGCCCTGCGTCTTGGGGTCGAAGGCCGCCCCGGTGAAGCCGATTAGAAGCGGTGTGCCGGAGACGATGTAGCCGATCAAGCGCACCACCGCCGGGGATGGCTTCAGGGGCCCGCCGGTCTCAGAGTCCACGACCCTGATCCCCACCAGCATCTGCCCCGGGCTCGCGCCTTGATTGATCCAGAACCAGGATAAGTAGGCGAGCCGGGGAGGATGATCATCACCTTGACCAGTCCGCCAGCTCCGGTCGAGGTGGTCGCGGTCAGTGATCCGCTGACGATGGTGGCGGAGGTGGTCACGAACATCGCGGAGAGGATCCAATTCACCACGGCGAAGGTGAGGCTGTCCGGCACCAGCCCCACGAATTGGGCCCAGAATCCGGGCAATCGCACTTCGCCG
>DAHUYV010000169.1 GCA_027306885.1 Candidatus Dormiibacterota bacterium | reverse complement strand
GTATGTGGGGGGGGCGGTGGACTCTCGGGTGGACTCCGCGTCGGAGTCCACCGCCGGACTGTGGCAACTGCCGAGGGTGCGGATGAACCCCAATGAACCCGGGTCGGCGCTCTCGCGATGGGTGGGCTAGGAGGAGAGGTGGCAGCGATCGTCGAGGTGGTGGTGGAGATCCCCCGGGGCAGCCGCAACAAGTATGAGATGGACCACCTGACCCACCGGATCCGTTTGGACCGGGTGCTGCACTCGTCCGTCCACTACCCGACCGACTACGGCTTCATCCCCGAGACCCTGGCGGAGGACGGAGACCCGCTCGACGCCTTGGTGGTGGTGGAGGAGGGCACCTTCCCGGGATGCACGGTGCCAGCGCGGCCGATCGGGCTCCTGCACATGGCCGACGAGCACGGGACCGACGTGAAGGTGCTCTGCGTCGCCGCCTCCGACCCTCGATTCGATCAGATCGTCGGCCTCACCGACCTCGCGCCTCACTGGCTGCGGGAGATCGAGATGTTCTTTGAGACGTACAAGCGGCTGGAGGACCGCAAGGAGGTCACGGTGGGAGGATGGGAGGGCACCGGCGCCGCCTGGGAGGCCATCGATTCCTGCCGGCGCCGGCTGGCGGAGTCTTCCCCGGGCTGATCTCGCCGACCGGTGGAGACTCCCTAGAATGGAAGCGATTTCCGTATTCGGGGTTGGCCCGTGCCCGGGCAGGGGAGGTCCGATGAGGCAGGTGGTCTCGGTGATCGGGGCAGGCAACGTCGGCGCGACGACCGCCCAGCGGCTCGCGGAGATGGACTTCGTCGACGTCGCTCTGGTGGATGTGGTGGAGGGGCTGGCCGAGGGCAAGGCGCTCGACCTGGCCGAGGCGGGCCCGGTGGTGGGCTATGACAGCCAGGTGGTGGGGGGGACGGACTACGCGATCACCGACGGCTCGGCCGTCGTGGTGGTCACCTCGGGGCTGGCCCGAAAGCCGGGGATGAGCCGCGACGATCTCATCAGCGCCAACGCCCAGATCGTGGGGCCAGTGGTGCAGGAGGTGGTGCGGCGTTCGCCGGACGCGGTGCTGGTGATGGTCACCAACCCGCTCGACGTGATGACCGAGCTGGCGGTCCGGGTCAGCGGGCTCGATCGTCACCGGGTGATCGGAATGGCTGGAGTGCTGGACACCGCCCGCTTCCGGTCCTTCCTCGCCGCCGAGCTCCGGGTCTCGGTCCGCAGCGTCGAGGCGTACGTCCTTGGAGGTCACGGCGACTCGATGGTCCCGTTGCGCGGGGTGACCAGTGTGGCCGGCGTCCCGGTGGGCAGGCTTATCCAGGAGAAGCGGCTGGAGGAGATCGTCCAGCGCACACGGGACGGTGGCGCCGAAGTGGTCAAGCTGCTGAAGACCGGCAGCGCCTACTACGCGCCGGCGGCGGCCGTGGCGCAGATGGTAGAGGCGATCCTTCGTGATCGCCGACAGGTGCTGCCCTGTGCCCTGCGACTTGAAGGCGAATACGGCCTCAACGGGGTGGTGATGGGGGTTCCGGTGAAGTTGGGCGCGGGCGGAGCGCTGGAGGTCGTCGAGGTCGAGCTGACCGCCGCCGAGCGGGCGGAGTTGGAGCGCTCGGCGCAGGCGGTGAGGGACGTGACGGCGGTCCTCCCCTGATGGCGGCCACCCTCTCCTCGCCGGGCGCCGCCGACGTCCGGCGCCAGGACCGCTGGTGGCTCTACCCGGCCAACGTGGCCGGCTGGCTGACCATCTTCGGCGTCTACAGCCTTTGGACCATCGTCTTCTTCCATTCCGACCAGTTCCACCAGTACCTCTCGCCGTTCTACTCACCCCAGGTGGCGATCGGTCGGACCCCCGCCTCGCCGGCGCTCTTCATCTTCTACATACCGCTGGGCTTCCGGGCCACCTGCTACTACTACCGCAAGGCCTACTACCGCGCCTTCTTCTCCGACCCGCCGGGATGCGCCATCGGCGAGCCGCGGGCGCTGGCGGCGGCCTCTCCCACCGGGCGCGGAGCGGCCTACCGCGGCGAGCGCCGGCTCCCCTTCGTCCTCAACAATCTGCACCGGTTTCTCATGTACTTCGCGGTGGGCTTCGTGGTGGTGCTCTGGATCGACGCGATCCGCGCCTTCTGGTACCAGGGCCACCTTGGCTTCGGCTTGGGCACCGCCCTGCTGCTGGTGAACATCGTCTTCCTCACCGGCTACACCTTCGGCTGCCACTCGCTGCGCCACCTGGTCGGCGGCGGGGTTGACTGCTTCAGCTGCGCCCTCGGGGGGCGGCAGCGTCATCAGGCCTGGCGCGGGGTGAGCTGGCTCAACGCCCGCCACTCCACCTTCGCCTGGATCAGCCTGTTCACCCTCATCGCCACTGACCTCTACATCCGGCTGCTCCAGTTCGGGGTGATCCACGACCCCCATCTCGGCTTCTGAGGAGGGCTGCATGACCGTCGAAGCCGAGTACGACATCCTGGTTCTGGGAGCCGGCGGCGCTGGGATGCGGGCCGCCATAGCCGCCGCCGAGCAGGGCTGCACCGTGGGAGTCGTCTGCAAGTCGCTGCTGGGCAAGGCCCACACCGTCATGGCCGAGGGGGGGATCGCCGCCGCCCTGGGGAACCTCGATCCGGAGGACTCCTGGGAGACCCACTTCGGGGACACCCTCCGCGGCGGGGCGATGATGAACAACTGGAAGATGGTCGAGCTCTACTCCCACGAGGTCATCGACCGGGTGATCGAGCTGGAGCAGTGGGGAGGGGTGTTCGACCGCACCGGGCAGGGCAAGATCAGCCAGCGCGCCTTCGGCGCCCACTCCTGGCGGCGTCTGGCCCACATCGGTGACCGCACCGGGCTGGAGCTGATCCGCACCTGCCAGGACCGCCTCGTGCACCAGCCCGGGGTGACGGTGCACATGGAGACCACCGTGACCCGGCTCCTCAAGGACGGCGACCGGATCGCCGGGGGGACCGGCTACCAGCGGGCGACCGGGGAATTCATCACGATCCGGGCCAAGGCGGTGGTTCTGGCGACCGGGGGCTGGGGGCGGATGTACCGCATCACCTCGAACTCCTGGGAGGGGACCGGCGACGGCGCGGCCATGGCCTACGAGGCCGGGGCCGAGCTCAAGGACATGGAGTTCGTCCAGTTCCATCCCACCGGAATGGTCTGGCCGCCGGGAGCGCGCGGCATCCTGGTCACCGAGGCGGTCCGCGGCGAGGGCGGGATCCTGCGCAACAGCCTGGGGGAGCGCTTCATGGAGCGCTACGACCCGGTCAAGAAGGACCTCTCCTCCCGTGATGTGGTGGCCCGCTCGATCTTCAAGGAGGTCCAGGCCGGACGGGGCACCCCGCACGGAGGTGCCTTCCTGGACGTGACCCACCTCGGAGCGGAGACGATCCGCCGCCGGCTGCCCTCGATGTACGAGCAGTTCCACAGCCTCGCCGGCGTGGACATCACCAAAGAACCGATGGAGGTGGCGCCGACCATCCACTACACCATGGGCGGGGTGAACGTCGAGGCCGAGACCGCCGCCACCACGGTGCCCGGGCTGTACGCGGCCGGAGAGGTGGCGGCGGGCCTGCACGGGGCCAACCGGCTGGGCGGCAACTCCCTCGGGGACATTCTGGTCTTCGGCAAGCGGGCTGGGGAGGCGGCGGCCGAGTACGCCCGGGGGCTCGCCGCCCCGCCCGCGCTGCACCAGGAGCAGATTGACGAGGAGCGGCGGATCCTCCTCCGCCCGCTGTCGGGTGGTGAGGGGGAGGATCCCTTCAAGCTGCACCGGGAGCTGCAGGAAGCGATGCAGGCGGGAGCCGCGATCGCCAGAACCGAGGAATCGCTGCGGGAGGCGCTGGAGCGGATCCTGGAGCTGAAGGAGAGGGCGGAGCGGATCCGGGTTCCCGGCGACCGAGCCTACAACCCTGGCTTCAGCAGCGCCCGGGATGACCTCTTCATGCTGACGGTGAGCGAGGCAATCGTGCGCTCGGCGCTGGAGCGGCGGGAGAGCCGCGGCTCGCAGTGGCGGCTGGACTACCCCGACCGGGACGAGGAGCTGGGCGCGGTGAACCTGGTCACCCGTATGGCCGGCCCCGGACACATGCAGGTGGACCACCGTCGACTGGACCCCATGCCGGAGCGGCTGCAGAAGCTGGCCGCGGGGCAGACCCGGGTCGCCGCCACCGCTGTTGCCGATGCCGCCGAGGCCAAGCTCCGGGCCCGCCTCAAGGGTGGCCCGGCCCCCAAACCGGAGATCTCCGCCGACGAGGAGCGACCCAAGAGCCTGCGCATCGCCTACGACGATGGCCTGACCGACCGAGAGGTCACCTTCCAGGTGTGGCGGGGCGACTCGCAGGGCGGAGCCTTTCAACCGTTCCAGGTGCCGGTGGTCGAGGGTATGGTGGTGCTCGACGGGATCCACTGGATCCAGTCCAACGGTACCGGCGATCTCGCCTGTCGCTGGAACTGCAAGGCCGCCAAGTGCGGCTCCTGCAGCGCTGAGATCAACGGCCGACCGTCCCTCATGTGCAAGACCAGGGTCGACGAGGTGCTGAAGGAGGGGCAGGAGGTGATCGTCCAGCCGATGCGGGTCTTTCCCACGGTGGAGGACCTGGTGACCGATGTCAGCTGGAACTACGAGGTGAACCGCCGGATCCAGCCGTTCACCCCAGCCCCCGGGGACATCGCCCCCTTTGTCATCCAGCAGCGCGACATCGAGCGGGTCATCGAGCAGCGGCGCTGCATCGAGTGCTTCCTCTGCCAGGACGTCTGCCATGTCATGCGCGAGCACGAGGGGATGGGCCGGTTCTTCGGTCCCCGCTTCATGGTGCGCACCGCCTCATTGGAGATGCACCCCAAGGACGTAGCCAACCGCCTGCCCCAGATGTTTGGGGAGGGAGGGCTGGGGCTGTGCAACATCACCAAGTGCTGCACCGAGGTCTGCCCGGCCGGCATCAAGATCACCGACAACGCGATCATCCCCATGAAGGAACGCTCCGCCGACCAGCGGTACGACCCGCTTGGCCGGGTACTGCGCACCTGGCGCCGCCGCGCGGACCGCCCGCCGGCAGGATAACGAAAATCTATGAGACCGAATGGAACTCCCAGCCCACCGCCACAGCCAGCGGCCGGGGGTGACTCGATTGTGAAGGAGGACCTGACGATGCGCGTCGATTACCGCAAGGTGTTCCCCGGCGGCATGCGGGCCATGGCCGAACTGGAACGCGCGGTGCACTCGGCCACCCTGGAGCCGGAACTGCTGGAACTGGTGCGGATCCGGGCCTCGCAGATCAACGGCTGCACCTACTGCCTTGCCATGCACAACC
>DAHUYV010000034.1 GCA_027306885.1 Candidatus Dormiibacterota bacterium | reverse complement strand
GCGCAGACCGAGGCGGTGGAGGTGCTTCAAGGGGGTGGCAGCGTCCTGGTGAAGGGGCGCGCCGGGTCGGGACTGGAGGAGCTGGTGGCCCGGCTGGCCCCCGCCGGAACCCGGGTCGTGCGCCAGGATCCGGGGAGGCGGTTGGTCACGTTCCGATCTCCAAGGCGCCCGACTTGGGTGGAGATCGACCTGGCGGCGCTGGGAGCCAATGTGGAGGAGGTGGTTGGGGAGCTGCGGGGGGTGGCGCTGATGGCCGTGGTCAAGGCCGATGCCTACGGCCACGGGGCGGTGCAGGTGGCGCGGACCGCCGTGGCGGCGGGTGCCGAGTGGGTAGCCACCGCGACGGTGGCGGAGGCCGCGGAACTGCGCGCGGCGGGGATCGAAGCACCCTGCCTGGTGTTGGGCTACACCCCGCCCGCCCAGGCCGAGGAGGCGGTGCGGCTGGGCCTGGCGATCACCGCGTTCGACCGCGAGGTGCTGGAGGCGCTGGGGGTTGCCGCCTCCCGGACCGGCGGCCGGGCGGTGGCGCACCTCAAGGTGGACACCGGGATGAGCCGGCTCGGGGTGGAGCCAGCAGCGGTGGGTGAGCTGGTGAGGTCAGCTCGCGGGCTGGTCGACCTGGAGGGGATCTACACCCACCTGCGCAAGGGTGAGGATCCGAATGCCTCCGCGGCTCAGCTGCGGGCCTTCCAGGAGGCTTTGCAGAGCGCCAGCTCCGCCGGGCACCACTTCCGGCTCCGGCACGTGGCCAGCTCGTCGGCCTGGTGGGGCCAGCCCGGGGCCAGGTTCGAGATGGTGAGGCTGGGAGGGGAACTGCTCGGCCTGCAGACCGCCGACGGTCGCCGCCGCCGCCCGGTGCTGGGGTTCAAGACCACCGTCGCCCAGGTTCGGACGGTTGGAGCCGGCACCTACGTCGGGTACGGCGACAGTTACCGGGCGACCGGCCCGACCAGGATCGCCACCCTGCCGGTCGGGTATGGGGACGGCTTCCGGCGGGGGCCGCGCAGCTGGGGGTCGGTGCTGATCCGGGGGAGGGAGCATCCGCTGGTCGGCGACGTGTGCATGGACATGACCATGGTCGACATCAGCGCCGACCCCCAGGTGGCTCGAGGCGACGAGGTGGTGCTGATCGGCCGTCAGGGCGATCGCGAGCTGACCACGGAGCAGGCGGCGGAGCGGCTCGGGATCCTCAACTACGAGCTGGTCAGCCAGATCCTGCCCCGGGTACCGAGGGAGGCGATGATGGGCAGCCGAACGGGGTCTCCATAGAATGGGCGCATGTCCCAGGCGGAGATCGGAACGGTTGGTCAGATGGGGTCGGCAGGGCGGCGCGAGCGGCTTCGCGCTGCCCGCCTCTACGTGGTCTCCGACGACCAGACCCCGCTGAGCGGGCTCCCCCAACTGGTGGCGGCGGCGCTGGAGGGCGGGGCCGACGTGGTCCAGCTGCGCCGCAAGCGGGAGGAGCCCGACGAGCTCCTCGACGTCGCCCGGGAGCTGGCGGCGCTCTGCCACCGGATGGGGGCCCTGTTCGTGGTCGATGACCACCTGGAGCTGGCGATGCGGGCCGGCGCCGACGGGGTTCACCTCGGCCAGGAGGACACGCCCCCCGAGCAGGCCCGGGCCCGGTTGGGTCCGGCGGCGCTGATCGGTCTCTCCACCCACACCGCGGCGCAGGCCGACGCGGCTAGAGCCCTGCCCGTGGATTACATCTCCGCCGGCCCGGTGTACGCCACCCCCACCAAGGCCGGGCGCCCCGCCGTGGGCCTGGGCTACGTCACCGCGGCCGCCACCCGGGCGCGGGTCCCGGTGGTAGCGATCGGCGGCCTGGAGAGGGGCCGGGAAGCGGTGCGGGCGGGGGCCGACATGGTGGCGGTGGTGCGGGCGGTCTGCTCGGCTGCCGACCCCGGCCCGGCTGCTCGGCGGCTCCGCGCGGAGGCGGGCGCCGCGCCGCGCTGGCGCTGGATACAGGTCAACGGCGAGGCCCGCAAGTCGCCCCCGGGGGAGGCGGTGGATGGCCTACTCTTCCGGCTCGCGGTGGACCCTGCCGAGGTGGTGATCGAGCTGGACGGGCAGATCCTCCCCCGAGAGGGGCTGAGCTTGACCGCCGTGACGGAGGGCAGTGTCCTGGAGATAGTCCACTTCGTGGGAGGGGGCTGAGATGGGCGGTTCGGACCAGCTGGAGCTGGGTGGCGTCACCCTGGGCTCTCGCCTCATCCACGGGACGGGGAAGT
This sequence comes from Candidatus Dormiibacterota bacterium, assembly GCA_027306885.1. Taxonomy (GTDB): domain Bacteria; phylum Chloroflexota; class Dormibacteria; order Aeolococcales; family Bog-877; genus JAJYXT01. Next base: position 5,029 of record DAHUYV010000034.1, on the reverse strand, counting down.
TCCCGTCAGCGGCGATCCTCGCTGCTGCCATCGAGGCGTCCGGGGCGGAGATGATCACCCTGGCGGTGCGCCGCCTGCACCTGGACGGCGACCGCCGCTCCGAGCTGGAGGGGGTGGAGCTCTCCCGCTACCGGTTGCTTCCCAACACCGCCGGGGCGACCACGGCCGAGGAGGCCGTCAGGTTGGCCCACCTCGCCCGGGCGGCAGGGCTGTCGGAGTTCATCAAGGTCGAGGTGGTGGGCCATCCAGGGTCCCTGCTGCCGGATCCGATCGCGACCTTCGAGGCCACCCGGCGGCTGGTGGCGGAGGGGTTCAAGGTCCTCCCGTACGCCAGTGACGACGTTGCGCTGGCGTTCCGGCTGGCCGAGGTCGGCGCGACTGCCGTGATGCCCGGGGCGGCCCCCATCGGTTCGACGTTGGGGGTCCTGAACCCCCACAACCTGAGGCTGATCATCGCCGAATGCCCAGTTCCGGTGATCGTGGACGCGGGGCTCGGGGCGCCCTCGGACGCGGCCCGGGTGATGGAGTGGGGGGCCGCCGGGGTGCTGGTGAACACCGGCATCGCGAGGTCCGCCGACCCGCCGGCGATGGCGGGTGCCTTCGGGGCCGCCGTCGGGGCGGGGCGGCTGGCCCACCTGGCGGGGCTGGCCGAGAACCAGGACCGGGCCGGCGCCGGGTTCGGGGCCAGCTCTCCCCCCGTGGAGCTGCCGCCGCCGCCATCCCGGCGCTGAGCCGTTGCCGAACCACAGCCCCGACCCTCGCAAGGCGCGCTGGGATGCGCCCCACAGCCCTCGGCCCCTGCGGGTGGTCGGGGAGACGGGGCTGCTAGAGGCACTGGTGGGCTCCGCCTTCGCCGCTGGCGCCCTGGAGGTGGGGCCGGGTGACGACGCCGCGGTGTGGCGGGTGGGCCCGAGGGCCGTGGCCGTCACCACAGATGCCCTGGTGGAGGGGGTGGACTTCATCCGGGCCACCCAGACCCCGTACGAGGTTGGACTCAAGGCGTGGGGTGCTGCCGCCTCGGACCTCGCCGCCATGGGCTTCGGAGTCGACCTCGGGGTCGCCTGCCTGATCTGCCGCCCCGACACCGAGGAGGCGGCGGTGCTGGCCATCCAGATGGGGCTGGTCGACGGAGCCCGCCGCGACGGTGCCTGCCTCGCCGGCGGGGACGTGAGCTCCATAGACGGCCCGCTCTCGGTGGCCGTGACCGCCATCGGGTCGGGGGATCCGGGTTCGGCGGTGCTCCTCAGCGGCGCCCGGCCGGGTGAGGCCGTGGTGGTCACCGGATCTCTGGGCGAGGCGGGCGGGGCGCTGCACCTGCTGCAGGAGGGAGAGGATCCCCCCGAAGCGTGGCGCCGGCGGCTCGCCGTCCCCGAGCCGCGGCTGGCCGAGGGGCGGGCCCTGAGGCTGGCCGGCACCTCGGCGATGACCGATCTCAGCGATGGCCTGCTGCTGGACGCCGGACGGATCGCTGGCGCGAGCGGCTGCCAGCTGGAGCTCTGGGCGGACCGACTGCCGCTGGGAGCGGGCCTGCGGGAGCGGCTCCCGGGCCTCGCGCTGCAGCTGGCCGCCAGCGGGGGCGAGGACTTCGAGCTCCTCGCCTGCCTGGCCGAGAGCCGGCTGCCGGCGCTCGCCACCGGCTGGGAGGGGCGCGGCGTCACGGTGATCGGCGTGGTTCGGGAGGGATCCGGAGTCCGGCTCCTCGAGGGCAGGGGCGGAGCGGAGCTGCACGGGGGGGCGTGGGGTGGCTTCCGACATTTCTGAGCCGGAGGCCCTCATCACCCTGGAGCTGCCGTCGGCTTCCGCGGACCAGACCAGATCGCTAGGCTCTCGCCTGGGAGCCCGCCTGCAGCCCGGGGACTGCATCGCCCTGCGGGGGCAGCTGGGGGCCGGCAAGACCACCCTGGTCCAGGGGATCGTCGCGGGGGCGGGAGGCGGTCACGACGTGCGCAGCCCCACCTTTCTGCTGCACGCGGTCCACCCCGGAAGGGTCACCGTCCATCACCTCGACCTGTACCGGCTGCCAGAGGACACCGACCTCCTCACCCTCGGCCTCGACGAGGCGCTGCAGGACGGTGTGGCGGTGGTGGAGTGGGCGGACCGGGCAGCCCCAGGTTGGTTCAACGGCGAGATCGAGATCTCCTGGGCGAGCGGCCAGGAGCGGCGTCTCTCCTTCCACCTCGCCCCAAGGCTGGCGGAGGCACTCTTGGGTGGCTGACCTCGCTCTGCTGATCGACACCTCGGTGCGGGGCCATGGCCTGGTGGCGGTGGGCGCGGGGGATGAGGTCGTGGCCGAGTGGCCGGTGCCGGGAGGGGTGGACACGCTGCAGGCAGCGCTGGCTGAGGCTCTGCGCCTGGGCGGCGACGGCATCGGCCGGGTGGTTGTGGCGCGGGGGCCAGGCTCCTACATCGGAGTGCGCTCCGGCCTGGCGGCGGCGCTGGGAGTGGCCCAGGGTCGAGGGATGCCCCTCCACCTGGTGGGCAGCCTCGCGGTCGTGGCTGCCAGGGTCGATCCGGGAGCCGCGGTTCTGCTGGCCCTTCGGGACGCGGGCCGCGGCGGGGTGCTGGCGCAGGCTTTCCGCGGCTCCGGCGGCAGCTGGGAGGCGAGCTCTCCGAGCGAGCTTCTCGGCCGTGGGGCGCCGTGGCCGCGATCCTGGCGGGACTTCAGCCACCTGGCCGATCCGGACGCCGTGGCGCCTTTCGAGCTGGCGGGCGATCGGGCGACCCTGAGCCGAAGCGACGCGGCGGCCCTGGCCCTCCTCGCGGTTGGGGCGCAGGGTGCGGGGGTGCCGTACGATCTGCTCAGCGCGGAGTACGCGATCAGAGTGGGAGCCGAGCGGTGATCCTCATTTCCCAGCGCCTTCGACTTGAGTCGATGCAGGTCGCTGACATCCCCGAGGTCCGGGCCATCGAGCTGGACGTGTTCCCCACTCCGTGGCCCGGCAACGCCTATCACCGCGAGCTGACCGGCAACCGTTCGGCGCATTACCTCTGCCTCTGGAGCGACGGGCAGGTCAGCGCCTACGGGGGGCTCTGGGCGGTGGGGGAGGAGGCCCACGTCACCACCATCGGGGTGCGCCGCTCTGAGCAGGGCAAGGGCCTCGGCAAGGTGATGTTCGCCGCCCTGGTCAACCGGGCCTACTGGCTCTCGACGAACTTCGTGAGCCTGGAGGTCCGGCCCAGCAACGACGTGGCCATCCACCTCTACGAGACCTTCGGTTTCAAGATCCTGGGCCGGCGCCGCGGCTACTACACCGACAACGGCGAGGACGCCCTTGTGATGTGGTCCGACCTGATCCACGCTCCCGCCTTCAAGGCACGCTTCCTGCGCCTTGCCGAGGCGCTGCAGGTCGATGGATTTGGGGCGCTCCCCGATCCGGGCTGGCCGGGGTCTTGAGGCTGCTGGCGATCGAGACCTCCTGCGACGAGACCGCCGCGGCGGTGGTCGAGGGGGGGTGGATGGTGGTCTCCTCGGTGGTGGCCTCCCAGGCTCAGGCGCACTCCGCCTTCGGGGGGGTGGTGCCGGAGCTGGCGGCCCGGATGCACCTGGAGCGCCTTGGCGGGGTGGTCACGGCGGCGCTCGAACCTGACGGCGGCGACCTGAGGGCCCTCGACGGCATCGCGGTGACCCGGGGCCCGGGGTTGGTCGGGTGCCTGGCGGTCGGGGTCAGCTACGCCCAGGCGCTGGGGCTGGCCACGGGGCTGCCGGTGCTGGCGGTCAACCACATGACCGGGCACGTCCTCGCCGCCAAGCTGGAGGATCCCGGCCTCGAGCCCCCCTTCGTGGCGCTGGTGGTGAGCGGGGGCCACACCGACCTCATCGAATACCGGTCCCACCGGGATGTGCGGCTGCTCGGAGCGACGCGGGACGACGCGGTGGGCGAGGCCTTTGACAAGGTGGCGCGCATGCTCGGCCTCGCCTACCCCGGCGGGCCGGAGATCGACCGGGTGGCCAGGGATGGGGACCCCTTGCGTTATCGCCTGCCCCGGCCGGCCCTGCCCGAGTTCGACTTCTCTTTCAGCGGCCTCAAGACGGCGGTTCTCTACCTGCTGCGGGAGCTGCCCCGTGACGACCCCCAGGTGCGGGCCGATGTCGCCGCCGCGTTCCGCCTGGCGGCGGTCGAGACCCTGGTGACCCAGCTGGAGGCGGCGGTCGAGACCACCGGGGCCACTCGAGTGGTGGTGGCCGGTGGGGTTGCCAGCAACCCCCTGCTTCGCGCGCGGGTGAGGGAGCGTCTCGCTGGGGTGGCCGAGGTGACCATTCCCGCGCCGGCGCTGTGCACCGACAACGCCGCCATGATCGGGGCAGCGGGGCTGGTCAGAGTGGGGGTCGCGGGGTTTGAGACCGCGCCGTTCGATCCCGACCCGGGGCTGAGGGCCTACGCCTCCTGATCGGGGGTGGGGAGGGGCGGCGAACGCCAGGGACCAAGGCGGCGGGAGCGCCCCGGGTCCATCCCCTCGCCCTCGATCCGTGCCTGGCGCTATCGGCGGCGATCGCGGCTTCCGCATCCGGAACGATGGGCATCACTGAGATTGCGGCCGATCGGGGCGCCGAGCCCGGCTCCGCCGGGGTCTACCTCGCCGATGGGAGGATCTCGAAACCGTAGGGTCGCCACGCCCCTTGGCGGAAACCGCGGGTCGGGTCCTGGTGGCGTTGCAGGAGAGGAGCCGCGTGCTTCAGCGCGGTGGGTCGGGAAACCGGCAGGGAACGGTTGGAGCCGCCGAGAGCAGAGTCAGTCGGAGGCGTTGACGGGGCGCGGGCCGCCCCCTAAGCTCGCCCCAGACGGGCCCGGGCCCGTCACCGTCTGAGGAGTGGTGCGGGTGAGCCAGCGTCCGGGCCGAGAGAGCGTGCCCAACCTGGTCGACTACGAACAGGAGCGGAGGAACCCGCCGCCGCCGGTGCCCGAGCGCTTCAACTACGTGCTCGACATCCTGGAGGCACGGGCCTCCGGCCAGCCCCGGGAGCTGGCCCTGCTTTCGCTTGGTCCCGGCGGCGAGGTGGTCGGCGAGCACTCGTACCAGGACCTGGCAA
>DAHUYV010000032.1 GCA_027306885.1 Candidatus Dormiibacterota bacterium | reverse complement strand
GGGCCGCCCCGCAGCCAATCCGAGAGCCACGCCGCCACCTGGAGCTGCTCCGGGGCGGGGAAGGCCGCCTCCTGAGGCTCGGGGCGCTCGCGCCAGCGCTGCAGACGGAGCGCGGCCGCCAGAGCCCGCGCCGGGTTCTCGGGGAACGGGTATGAGGGGACCTGAACACTGGCGGAACGGAGCTGCTCGGGCACCCCAGCGCTGGTCATGAAGACCGTGACGATGGGGATGGGCCGGGGCAGCGCGGCGGCGGCCTCGCGGATGGCCTCGGCGACGTCCTCGGCGCGGGTGACCAGGGGAGGGGTGAAGATCACGACCAGGGCATCCACCCCGGGATCGGAGCTCACCACCTCGATGGCCCGCCGGTAGTCGGCGGCGCTGGCACTGGCGATCATGTCCACCGGGTTGCCGGTGGCGGCCTCCGCGGGGAGGAACGAGATCAGCGCCTCGCGGGTCGCCGGCGCCAGCTCGGCCACCTCCAGCGAGTTCGCCTCCAGGGCGTCGGAGCAGAGGATGGCCGGGCCCCCCGAGTTGGTGATGATCCCCACCCGGGGCCCCAGCGGCAGCGGCTGGGTGGCCAGCATCGAGAGCAGGTCGAAGAGCTCGGAGAGGGTCTCGGTGCGCAGCACCCCGGTCTGCTTGAAGAGAGCGTCCACGGTGGCGTCCGAGGCGGCCACCAGGGATGCGGTGTGGGACGCCGCCGCCCGAGCCCCGGCCTTGCCCCGGCCGCTGCGCACCGCCACGATCGGCTTGCGCCGGGCGACCCGGGCGGCGATCTGGGCGAACTTCCTCGGGTTGCCGAACGACTCCAGGTAGAGGGCGATCAGCCGGGTGCGGGGGTCGCGGTCCCAGTAGCTGAGCAGGTCGTTGCTGCTGAGGTCCGCCTTGTTGCCCACCGAGATGAAGCTGCTGAGCCCCAGCCCGAGGCTCCTCGTGCTCTCGATGATCGCCAGGCCGAGGGCGCCGCTCTGAGAGAGGAAGCCGATCGGTCCGGGCCAGGGCGTCGAAGGGGCGAAGGTGGCGTTCAGCCGCACTCCCTCGGCGGTGTTGAGCGTTCCCATGCAATTGGGCCCGACCAGGCGCATTCCGGACTCGCCGCAGATGGAGAGCAGCTCCCGCTGGCGGGCCCGGCCCTCGGGGCCGGCCTCGGCGAAGCCGGCGGAGATCACCACCAGCGCCCTCACCTGCTTGTCGACGCACTGTCGGGCCACCTGGTTCACCACGGCGGCGGGAACGCACACCACCGCCAGGTCCACCGGTCCGGGGACCGCGGTGACGCTGGGGTAGGCGGGCACCGACTGCACCACCGCAGCCGCTGGGTTGATGGGGTACACCGGGCCCTCGAAGCCGTAGGCGAGCAGGTTGTGGAAGACCTCGCCTCCGATCGTCCCCCGCTGTCGGCTGGCTCCGATCACGGCCACCGAGGTCGGGGCCAGGACGGCCTCCACCGCCGCGGCGGCCGCCTCCTCCTCGCGCTCCAGGAAGCGCCGCAGCGCCCCCGGAGTGAGCTCGGTCGGGAACTCCACCGCCACCGACCCGGGCTGCGAGTCGGTGTGGAGCGCGAAACCGCTGTTGGCGAAGACCTCCAACATCGCCGAGTTCTCCGGGAGAACCGAGGCCTCGAAGACTCCGATCCCGACCCGGGTCGCGGCCTCGGCGAGCTGGGCGAGCATGATCGATGCCAGCCCCTGCCCCTGGTACTCGTCCACGACGGTGAAGGCCACCTCGGCGCGGCCCGGCGTGGTGGCGATGCAGATGGCGTGGGCCAGCGGACGAGGCGGGTCCCCCTGCAGCGCCAGCAAGCCAAAGCTCCGCCGGCCGTCCACCTGGACCAGCAACTCGGCGGTGGCGTCCAGGTCCACCGCCGCCGAGAAGAAGCGGGTCGCCCGAGCGCGGTCGGAAAGGCTCGATAGCAGCTCTCTCACCAGCGCCACATCCTCTGGCACCAGCTCCCGGAGCCGGACGGTCGAGCCATCTCGGAGCACAACCTCGCTGGCGTGCAGCAGACTCCCGATCACCATGGCTCTAGGTGTACCGCAGAACCCCCGCCCTGTGCGCGGGTGTTTTCCTCATGCGCTGGGAGGTCGCTTCCCCGGGGCGTGGTTCCACCCGGCCGGCGGCCCGTGTTACCACCCTCCCGCCAGCCCCCGAAGGGGGACGATCATCGGAGCATGGCGGCAGGGTTGCTCTCGGCATTGCGGAAAGTGGAGAAGCCTCCGGCGGAAGGGGATCGCCACCGGTCTTGGACCGGTGGCCAGAACCTCGCCTGGCGAGAGATGATGGCACTGCTCTCGCACGTGGAGCCGGACCGGCTTTCACCCGAACAGCAGACTTGCACCGAATGCGACTCCGAGGCCGAGGAGTCGATCCTGCCGCCTGAATACTTCCTCGGCTGAGGCCGGCCTCGGCCGGAGGCATCGGGCCAGCCCGGCGAATCTGGCACAGGGCACATGGGCGGCGCGGTCCCGATGCCCTCCGCTGGCCGAGCCCGCCTGAGGGCCCCGGCCCTCCCCTGAAGTCTCCCCGCTGCTTGCGGCGAGCGAGGGTGCGCCCCGCCCAGGCCGTACTCAGGCCCCGGAGGTCGTCCCTCGCCCCGGCGGGCGGCGCTAGGGGACGAGCGGGAGCCGCAAGGCGAAGGTGGAGCCCAACCCCAGCCCTGGCGACTCGGCGGTCACGTCGCCGCCGTGGCCCCGGGCGATGCTGCGAGCGATGGTGAGGCCGACCCCGGTGCCGCCGGTGGGATGCTCGGGGTCCCGGACGCGGTAGAAGCGCTCGAACACCCTCTCCTGGTCCTCCGCCGACAGGCCGCGGCCGGTGTCCCGCACCTGCAGCTCCGCCCACGGCCCCTGGCGGACCGCGGCGACCTCGACGGCACCGCCCGCCGGGGTGTAGGCGAGGGCGTTTCCCACCAGGTTGGTGATCACCTGAGTGATCCGGTCGGCGTCACCCCTCACCGGCAGCGGGACGGCCGCGGACAAGCGCAGCTCCACCTCTTTGCCGTCGAACTGGGGGCGGAGCCGGCTGGTTACCTCACCCGCCAGACGGCCGAGGTCAATGGCCGAGAGCCGGAGGTCGAGGCGGCCCTCCTCGGCCCGGGAGAGGAGGCTGAGATCCTCGACCAGCCGCCGCAAGCGGGAGATCTCCGCCGTGACCACGGAGTACACCTCCTCGGCTTCGAAGACCCCGTCGACCAACCCCTCGACGTGGCCCTCGATGGTGGTGAGGGGAGTGCGCAGCTCGTGGGTCAATTCGGCGAGGAGCCGGGTCCGGCGGGACTCGGTCTCAGCCAGCGCCGCCCCGAGGACGTTGACGTCCGCCGCCAGGGCGGCGAGCTCCTCCTCGGCGGGGGGCCGGACACGCTCCTCGTAATGGCCGGTGGCCAGCCGCCGGGTGGCCGCCCTCACCGCATCCAAGGGCCGGAGGATCCGCCGGGCGGTGTACACGGCAAGGGCGCCGGCGGTGAGGAGGGTCACCCCCAAGGCCACCAGCAGGGAGGTCCCCAGCGCTGAGGTGAAGTCGCTGTTGATGGCGCTGGCCGTGGCCTGCCCGGCCCGGGCGCCCAGCCCCCGGCCCATGGCCCGCCCCAGGCCGTGTTCGAAGATCGAGGGGCCGATCAGGTAGGTGGTCAACACCAGGGCCGCGGCCCCGACGGCGATCACCAACAGGTAGGAGACCAACAGGCGGACGTGAAGCCGCCGGAAGAGCGCCATCAGCGCGGCTCCGCGACCAGCCGGTAGCCCACCCCCCGCACGGTGCCGATCACCGAGGGGCTCTCGGCAAGATCCCCGAGGGCGCGGCGGATGTTGCGCACGTGCACGTCCACGACCCGCTCGTCGCCGAAGAAGTCGTAGCCCCAGACCCGCTCCAGGAGCTGCTGTCGGGTGAACACCCGGCCGGGGGCCGAGGCGAGTGCCATCAGGAGCTCGAACTCCAGCGCAGTCAGCTCCACCGGACGGCCGTGGGAGGTGACCTGGTGTCGGGAGCGGTCGATCGCCAGAGAGTCGAACTCCAGGATGTCGGGGGCGGCCGCTCCGCCCGCGTTCGGCCGCCCCCGGCGGAGCACGGCCTTGACCCGGGCGACGAGCTCCCGGGGGCTGAACGGCTTGCTGACGTAGTCATCCGCACCCATGGAGAGGCCCACCACGCGGTCCACCTCCTCGGCCCGGGCGGTGAGCATGATCACGTAGACATCCGACCTCCGGCGCAGCTCGCGGAGCACCTCCAGGCCGTCGATGCCGGGCAGCGCGATGTCCAGGACGACGCAGTCGACGGAGTGCTGGGCGGCCAGCTCGAGGGCCTGCTCACCGTCGGCTGCCTCGGAGACCTTGAGGCCCTCGGCGCGCAGGTACCTCGCCACCAGCTCGCGGATCTGCCGCTCATCATCGACCACGAGAATGCGCGGGGTCTGCACGGATGGAGTATGGAAGGGGACCGTCCCGAGGGACGGTCCCCTAGGTGGGCTCAGCTGACCGCCGGACCCCGATGCTGCTCACCGGTCCCATCCATCGGGCCGGTCTGGTAACCCGCCTGGCCCTGCCCCGGCACGGAGCCCGCCGGGGCGCCCAGGCGGTACTGCTGGCCGTCGCCCGAGCCATCATGCAGCCGAAGCCGCAACTGGTCTGCGGTGCAGGTGGTCTGCGCGGTGGCCACGGCCGCCCTCGCCGGGAGTTGGCTGGCGGCGACCGCCGTAACCGGGGCCACGGCGGCCACGGCGGCGACGCCTCCAATCAGGATCGCCTTCCGGATCATGGTCTTTTCCTCCTTTGCTGAGGAAGGCTGCCGACATGCTCACAGCAAAGCTCCGGCGTGTGAAGGGTCAAGGTGGCCCTCCATGAAGAGTCTGTGAAGTGCCCTCGGCAGGGCCACCGTCCGCAGCGGCAGCGGCGCCCAGGCGAGATCGTCCCCGACGCCGGCGGCCGCTCCCTCCTCGCGCTGGGCACCAGATCCTTCCCCGCCGGCGTCGCCTCTTCGGGCTGACGGCGCTGCGCCGGCGCCGAGCCGACCCGCCCCGCGGCGGGAACGGTAGGTGGAAACACGCCAACCCGGGGAAGCAATCACCGTGGCCGGTCCGGAGCCGCGGAAGGACACTCGCTGATAGCGAGGCGCGGGCCCCGGAGGCGGTGCTCGGAGCGGCAAAGGGGCCAGGCGGGCACGACCACAAGCCCGCCCCGGAGGAGAGCTGCATGGCGGTCGAGCGGTCCCAGGAGGCCGACCAGGGGGGATGGCGGCGGGGGAGCGCCTCGCCGCCCACTGCCAGCGGATCCCCAGCCGCGGTGGATCCCATCTCCGGCAGGACCCCCGGTGCCGACGGCACCCGCTCCCGGCACCAGGTGCGCCTTGTCATCTTCGACTTCGACGGGGTTCTGGTCGACACCGCCGACGACATCACCCACGCCGCCAACCAGTTGCTGGCCGAACATCGCCGGCCGCCGGCGCGCCCGGACCTTGTCCGCCGGCTCATCGGCGGAGGTGCCGAGGGGCTGGTCCGCCACCTGCTGCCCGAGGTTGACGGGGCCGCCGCCGCCGCCGCTGCGCAACGCTTCAAGGAGTACTACGGCGCCTGCTACGACCAGCGCTCCCGGCTGTACCCCGGCGTGACCCCGACCCTGGCCCGACTGAGGGCAGCGGGGCTGCTGCTGGCGGTCGCCACCAACAAGGTCGAGGCGATCACCATCGATCTCATCGACAAGTTGGGGATCGGCGGCTACTTCGCGGCGGTCGTCGGAGCCGAGTCGGTGGGCCGTCGCAAGCCCGACCCGGAGTCGCTGTGTCTGATCCTGGAACGCCTCCGGGTGGCGCCGAGCCAGGCGATCATGGTCGGCGACACCGCCGCCGACATCGTCGCCGGCCGGGCCGCGGGCATGCCCACCTGTGCGGACCTGGGCGGCTACGGCACCCCGGGGGAGATCAGGGCCGCTGGGCCGGATCACGCGATTTCGTCCATCGATGAGCTACCCGGCCTGCTCGGCCTCGCCGACCTGCCGGCCCAGAGCAATCCCGTCAGTTGGTGAAGGCATCATGAGCACAGTCCCCGGCAGGACCCGCCGTCCCACCCCATCATTGCTGGAGAAGTTGTCGGCCACCGACCCCAACCTCGAGGTCTGGTGGGATTCGTCGCCACTGGTTTTCGAGAGCTGGCGCACCCAGATGCTCGAGGCAGCTCGCCCCGAAGAGCGTGTGGAGCTGGCCGCCCAGCTGCTCCGGCTCTGGGATCCGGAACACCCCGAGGCGACGCTGTTTCGCGGGGTCACCACCAATCCCCCGCTGTCGCTGGCCGCCATCCGCACCGATCCGGCACGCTGGGAGGGCTGGGTTCGGTCGTACCACAAGAGCCATCCCGGTGCCACCAACGAGCAGGTGTTTTGGGCTCTCTACAAGGAGATCGTGCGCCTGGGGGCGGCCGCCTTCCGTCCGGCGCACCTCGCCACCGGCCATCGCTACGGGCACATCTCCGCCCAGGTCGACCCGCGCTGCTGCTTTGACGCCGACAAGATGGTGGCGCAGGCGCTGGAGCTGGCCGATCTTGGCGAGAACGTGATGATCAAGGTCCCCGGGAGCCGCGAGGGGATGACCGTCCTGCGCGAGCTGACCCGCCGCGGCATCTCCACCAACTGCACCCTGGCCTACACGATGTCGCAGTTCGTCGCCGCCGCCGAGGCGGTCCAGCGGGGGCTCCTGGAGGCGCGCTCCAGCGGGGTCGACCTCACCTGCTGGAAGTCGGTGGTGACCGACATGAGCGTCAGGTGGGAGAACGCCGCCGAGTTCGAGCAGCAGGCGCAGGAGGCGGGTGTCCAGCTCACGGTGGAAGACCGGCGCTGGGCCAGCATCGCCATCTTCAAGTTGGCGCACCGAACCTTCCGCCAGCGTGCCTACCCCAGCAAGATGCTCCTCTGCTCGGTGCGGATGGGGCCGCCGGCGGCCGGCGAGGGCCGGTGCTGGCACATCGAGCAAACCGCGGGGGCGGACGCCGTCTTCACCTTCCCCCCGGTCTTCCTCACCTCGTTCCTCCAGGACTACAACGGGCCCGACTTCTCAGCGCAGATCCGCACGCCGGTTCCCGACGCAGCCCTGGCGAGACTGGCCCCGATTCGGTACTTCCGCTCCGGATACGACCTCGACGGCATACCGGTCGAGGCCTTTGACGAGATCCCTGCCCTGCTGAGCACCATGCAGGAGTTCTCCAGGGCCACCGACGGGATGGTGGCTTTCGTCAGCGCCCAGCTGGAGCCGGCGGCGGTGCACCCTTGAGCCGGCGCCCCGCGGCGGGCCGGGCCAACCGGCGGCAATCCACCGTGGCTTCGGGGGGGAATGGCGCCTGCGGAAGTGCCGGCCATCGGCGGGCAGCAGCGGCTTGGGCGCGGAGTAAGCTGGCCCGGGGGGGCCGGCTGGGGTTTCCCGTGGGGAAGACCGGGCCGCCCCAGGAGGGGATCTAATGGCAGTCGTGTCGACCCGGGAGATCGTTGGTCGCGCCTTCCACGAGCGGTACGGGGTCGCCGCCATCAACGTCGTCAACGATGTCAGCCTCGCGGCGGTGCTGGCGGCGGCCGAGGAGATGCGGGCTCCGGTGATCGTCCAGACCTCGGTCAAGACCGTCCAGCAGCTGGGGCTGGACGTGCTCTGGGCGATGTGGGTTGAGATGACTCGGGGGATAAAGGTCCCGGTGGCGCTGCACCTCGACCACTGTCCCGAGCGAGAGTTGATCAGCGCCTGTCTGGCCAAGGGCTGGAACTCGGTCCTGTTCGACGCCTCCAAGCTGTCCGTGGAGGAGAACCGGCGGCAGTGCATCGAGGTGGTCGCCGAGGCCCGGGGCTACGGGGCCACCGTGGAGGGAGAGATCGAAGGCTTCAAGCGGGTGGAGGAGATGACCGGCCAGGAGGTGGCCGAGGAGCAGACCCTCGACACCGCTGTCGACTTCATCAGGGCCACCGGCGTGGACATCTTCGCTCCGGCGATCGGCAACGCCCACGGTATGTACAAGACCACCCCGACTCTGGACAGCCAGCGGGTCACCGACATCGTCGAGCGCACCGGGGTGCCGGTGGCCTTGCACGGGGGCACCGGGATGACGGCCGCCCAATTCAGCGATCTCATCGCCCGGGGCTGCGCCAAGATCAACATCTCCACCGCTCTCAAGATCGCCTACATGAAGTCGGGCTACGACTACATGTCCGAGCATCCCGGCGAATACGACCCGCCCTCGCTGTTCCGCGTGCAGCGGGCGGCGGTGCTGGAGATGGCCAAGCACCACATCCAGCTGTTCGGCAGCTCGGGCAAGGCCGGGGACCAGGCGGCGTGACCACGCTCCTGTTCGACTGCGACGGGGTCCTCGCCGACACCGAGCGCCTGGGGCACCTGCCCGCCTTCAATCAGACCTTCCGTGAATTCGGAGTCCCGCTCCAATGGTCGGAGCAGGACTACGGCCGCCGCCTGCTGATCGGCGGGGGCAAGGAGCGGATGGCCAGCGAGCTGACGCCCGAGTTCATCGCCGCCAACCACCTGCCGACGGACCCCGCGGCGCTGGCTGCCGAGGTCGCCCGCTGGCACCGGCGCAAGACCGAGATCTACACCGAGATGGTCGCCTCGGGCAAGCTTCCGCCGCGGCCCGGAGTGGCCCGGGTCATCGGCGAGAGCCAGGACCTGGGCTGGACCTTGGCGGTGGCCTCCACATCGGCGGAGGCCGCTGTCCGGGCCATCTTGGAGTACGCGATAGGACGGGAGCGGGCCGAGCGGTTCGACCTGGTCCTGGCCGGGGACGTGGTCCCGCGCAAGAAGCCGGCCCCTGACATCTACCTGCTGGCCCGGGAGCGGCTCGGGGTGCCGGCCAGTGAGGTGCTGGTGATCGAGGACAGCCGCAACGGCCTGCTGGCCGCGGTCGGGGCCGGCCTTCGCTGCCTGGTCACCGTCAACGGTTACACCCGGGGGGAGGATTTCAGCGAGGCCGTCCTGGTCGTCTCCTCCCTTGGCGATCCGGGCGGGGAGCGGGCGGTGGTGCTCGCCAACCGCAGCCGGGCTCGACCCGGAGACTACCTGACGCTGGCCGATCTGGAGGCCTGCCTCAGGCCCTAGCGGGCGAGCGCGAAGTTGAGCAGAGTTCGGGAGGCGATGTGGCATGAATGACCAGTCCCTGGACGACGTCGACCTGGTGCTGCGCACGATGGCCAAGACCATCGTCGACAACACGGTGTACTTCGCGGAGCTGGACTCGGTGGTCGGGGACGGCGACTTCGGCTACTCCCTGCGCAACGGCTTCGAGGTGGTGGTGAGTGACTACGACACCTTCGATCGCAGCAGCGTGGGCACGCTTCTGAAGAAGGTGGGCTTTGTCATCTCGGGCAAGGTGGGGGGGGTCAGCGGGCCGATCTGGGGCACCGCCTTTCTGCGCGCCTCGGCCGCCGCCGGCGACAAGACGGTGCTGACCGGGGCCGACGTGATCACGATTCTGCGCGCCGCCATCACCGGGGTGATGCAGCGCGGCGGCGCCTCGCTGGGCGAGAAGACCCTCCTTGACGCACTGGTCCCAGCGGTCGACGCGCTGGAGGCGCGGCTCACCGATCCGGGGGGGGTGGACGACCATGGGGTCCGGGCGCTTCAGGAGGCGGCGGATGTCGCCACCAGGGCCGCCGAGGCCACCAAGCCCATGCTGGCCCTGCGCGGCCGCGCCGCCTACACCGGAGAGCGCAGCATCGGCTCGGTGGACGCCGGGGCCACCGCCATCGGAGTGATCCTGCAGAGCATTAGCGCCGCTTGGCGCCAGAAGCACGGTTGAGGGAGAGGCAGCAGGTGAAGAAATTCGTCAACGACCCAAGGCAGTTCGTCCCGGAGATGCTGGAGGGCATCACCCTGGCCAGCGACGGGCGGCTCAAGTACGAGCCCAAGTACAACCTCATCTACCGCGCCGACATGCCCCAGGAGGGCAAGGTCTCGATCATCCAGGGCTCGGGCTCCGGTCACGAGCCGGCGCACACCATGATCGTCGGCAAGGGCATGCTGGACGCCGCCTGCCCCGGTGACGTCTTCGCCGGCCCGCCGGTCGAGTTCGTCTATGAGACCTCCAAGCTGCTCAACTCGCCCAAGGGCGTCCTGCACATCGTCAACAACTACACCGGCGACCGGCTAGCCTTCGAGCAGGGCCGGGAGATGTGCGAGATGGACGGCATGCGGGTGGAGACCCTCCTGGTCAACGACGACGTGGCGGTCAAGGACTCCACCTGGACCGTGGGCAGGCGCGGGGTCGCCGGCAACTTCTTCGTCATCAAGGCGGTGGGGGCGGCTTCCGAGAGGGGCGCCGACCTGGACGAGCTGGTGCGGATCGGCAACAAGGTCATCGCCAACGTGCGGACCTTGGGAATCGCGCTCAGCTCATGCACGCCACCGGTCAAGGGGACGTTCCTCTTCGACATCGCCGATGACGAGATGGAGGTCGGAATCGGCATCCACGGTGAGCCCGGGCGGCAGCGCACCAAGCTGGTGTCCGCCACCGAGATCGTGGACATCATGCTGGCCGCGGTCGTGCCCGATCTCCCCTTCCAACGCGGCGACGAGGTCGCCCTCATGATCAACGGCCTCGGGGGCACGCCGATCGGAGAGCTGTACGTCCTCTACGGGATCGCCCACAAGAAGCTCGAGGCCGACGGCATCCGGGTCTTCCGCAGCTACGTCAACGAGTACTGCACCTCGCTGGAGATGGCGGGCGCATCGCTCACCCTGCTCAAGGTGGACGAGGAGCTCAAGTCGCTGCTGCTCGACCCGGCGGAGGTGTCCATTCGCGTCTTCTGAGCTGAAAGGGTTTCCGCCGCTCGGGGGCCGCGTCGGGCGGACCGCCGGGCGGCGGGGCCCCTCGACGCGCCGGCCGACGCTCGGAGTCGCGGCGGGGCGGGCGCACCGCTCCCGCTGCGGAACCCGGGCCTCAGTCCGCGGTGGGCAGATGGACGTACATCGTCTGGATGCCCACTCGCCCGGGGCCCCGGAGCCGATTGAACACCAGCCTTCCCACCCCGGCAAAGATGCCGGTGCGCAGCCCGTACACGGTGGGCCGCATGCGCACCGAGGGGTCCATGTACACCCAGGCGCCGGGCTCGACGTCGATCTCCTCGCCGGCGGCAAGCTCCTTCTCCATGACGTTCCCGTAGCCGTGCAGCCAGACCACCGCGTCGCCGTCCCGGGCCTCGAAGCGGTCCACCCAGAAGCCGTTGTCGCCGAAGAGGTTGTTGCTGACGCCCTTGAGCCGCGAGGCGCTGTACCGGGCCGATCCGGTCGCCGCAAGGAACTGGTGTTCCCGCACCAGGATGGCGGCGCCACGGGGCAGCTCCAGCGGGAAGACGTGCCCGGGAGCGTCCCGTGAGAAGGCGATCGCGCCTTGGCCGCGGGCCTCGGTGAGGAACACCTCACGCCCCGCCACCAGCCGGCGGACCGCGCCCCGCACCGGGCGCAGCCGAATCTCCACCTGTGGGTCCTTCCACAGCACCACGTGGTGCTCGAAGTAGACCGGCATCGAGCCGTCGAGCTCACAGTGCAGCATCGGCACCAGCTCGCCCTGGATCCGGTACTCGACTCCGGGCGCCTGACCCTCGCGGATCGAGGTGGGCAGAAGCTGCGGCGGGTTCACGAGGGCAGGGGGGTCGACGCCATGGCCGCAAGAGTAGTCCGCGGCGACGGCCCGCCGGGGCCGCGCCTCAGAGGTGGATGGTGGGCAGCCCCGCCGCCGTCACCCCAAAGGTTGCCCACATGCCGAGCCCCTCATGGCCGGGGACCAAGCAGGCGATTCGATAGCTGCCGGCGGTCGCGGCCACGAAGGAGAAGCTGACGCTGCCTCCCGGGGCCAGGCCCACCGTGGGCTGGGGGCTGCCGGCGCCAGGGAAGACCGGGCTGGTCCCGCTGGCCGTCACCACCACGGCCGAATGGTTGATCGTGGCGGCATTGCTGAAGTCGACCACCACGTTCCAACCCACCGGGACGGTGACGTCCAGCTTCCCGTCGGACAGCCCGTCATAGCTGAGCCCGTGGTTGACGCCCTGGTAGCCGGCGATCAGCTTCAGGGTGGCCGTCTTGGTGGCCGAGTCATAGCTGAGCCACTGGTCCAGGGTCACCGTGGTCGGAGCCGCCGTGGGGGTGGGCGTGGCCTTGGGGGTCGGTGTCGGGGAGGGCCGCACCGGGACAAAGAACTGGGGCGTGGCGGAGATGATCCCGTCGGCGACGACCGTCACCGAGGTTCCGGTCTGGGATTGGCCGCCCACCTGCCACCCGACGAAGGGGTTGGAGTCGGGGCGGGTGGCGGCGGCGGTGAGCCTCACCTGTTGGCCGCAGCCCACCGGGATGGTGCTGGTGTTGCGGGTGAGCTGTTGCTGATGGCCGCCGAAGGTCGCCTGGACGGTGCCCAGCGCCCCCTGGGAGCTGGAGGGGATCTGCACCGTCACCGAACAGCCCACCCCATCGGAAGCGGAGTTGAGCGGCCCCTGGGCGCAGCCTCCGATCAGCAGGCCGGCGCCGAGCACGGCCATCGCGGGGGCGGCGAGCCAGCCCCGCGCCCCGGCGCTCAAGCGCCCACGACCCCTGCGACCATCGCTCTCAGGTTACCGGATCGCACGCCTCGCCCGGCCGGGCAGTGGCGGTGGTGCGGAATGGCCACGGTCGCGGTAGGGTATTGACTCATGACAGCGGTCGATCAGCTGGCCACCGAGAGCACCGGCACCGGCGAGGTCACCATCGAGGGGAGGGATCGCCCCTGGCAAGTGGTGGTGTGGAACGACCCGGTCACCCTCATGAGCTATGTGGTGGTGGTCTTCCGGCGCCTCTTCGGGTACGACCTCGAGACCGCCACCAACCTGATGCTGAAGGTGCACACCGAGGGGCGGGCGGTGGTCGCCACCGAGCCTCGCGAGCGAGCTGAGGTCTCGGTGGCGCAGCTGCACGCCCACGGGCTCCAGGCGACGCTCGCCCGCGACTGAACTTGGCCGAGATCCGGCGCGAGGGCGACCACACCGTCTTCCGCATAGATGCCAAGGAGCGCCAGGCGCTGCTGGACATAGTGGAGCGGATCGAGCCGATGATGCAGATCTCCAGCTGGGTCTCCCCCCGCGCGTACCAGGAGGATGACCTCGAGGAGGAGTTCCGCCGGCTGGCCGGCGAGGACCTGATGCGCGCTCGCCAGGCCGACCTCGCGACACTTCGGGAAGACCTCTCCGGGGCGCTCCCGGTGCTGCTCGGCCCGGACCAGACCTGGGGGTGGGTGCGGGCCCTCAACTTCCTTCGGCTGGCACTCGCCGAGCAGCTGGGAATCACCGAGGACGGGTGGGAGGACCGGTACTCCGCACGGCAGCACCGGCGTCCGCCCCTGGCCACCCTGCACCTGCTCAGCTGGGTGCAGGAGGAGCTCCTGGAAGCCCTCCCCTAGGGACGATCGAAGCGGAGCGCCGAGCGGCCCAGAACGCGATCCTTCCGGAGTGCTTCGGCGGCTCTGTCCGGAGGTGGCGGCCCTGCCGGTGCCCATCTCACCGCCGGTCCCGGGTCTGGATCCGGACGGTCAGTGTGATCCGACCTCGTGGGCGGCATGCTTGGGGACCTCGAGCTGGAGCGTCGAGTGCTCCACGTCGAAGGCACCGATCAACGCCGCCTGAAGGTCGTCAAGGATCTGGGCAGCGTGGCCGTCGCCGAAGCAGGAGTCCTCCACGACCACGTGGGCGGAGATCGCTGGGAGGTTGGAGGTGACCAGCCAAGCGTGGACGTCGTGGACTCCCAGCACGTGGACGTGGGCGGTCAGCAGGCGCGCACCCACGGCCTCGATGTCGATGTCCTCAGGGGTTCCCTCCAGAAGGATCCGGCCCGAGCGTCGCAGGAGGCCCCAGGCGGCGTAGGCCATGAGCCCGACCACAACCAGCGACGCGATCGAGTCGGCCTGGCGGAAGCCGGTGGCAAGAATCAGCACCGCGGCCGCGGCGGTCGCGAGGAACCCACCGGCATCGGTGAGGATGTGCTGGAAGGCGGCCTCCACGTTCAGGCTGGAGCGGTCGGCCCGGGAGAGGATCCGGGTCGCGATCCCACTGACCAGCACCCCCAGCACCGCGACGGCCAGCAGGTCGACTCCGGCGACCGCGACCGGATTGATCAGCCGCTGGACCGCCTCCACCAGGACGATCGCGCCCACCACCACCAGCGTCAGACCGTTGAGGGCCGCCGAGAGGATCTCCGCGCGCTTCAGGCCGTAGGACCAGCGCTGCGACACCGGGCGGGCGGCCAGGCGGATCGCCCAAAGCGCCCCCAACAGGGCGCCCGCGTCGGCGAGCATGTGGCCGGCGTCGGCCAGGAGCACCAGGGAGTTGGCGAGGAGGGCCACCACGACCTCCACCACCATGAACCCGCTGATGAGCGCCAGGGCGAGGATCAGCGACCGGCGGTCGGCGCTCGTCCGCTGCTCGAGATGAGCCGTGGCCGGCGGCCTCCCTGGCCCCGAGGTGCTCACCCCGGCTCCGGGGCGACGAACCCGGAAGAGGGGCCGTGAGCGGCATGGTCCACACCCGCGGCCAGAAGGCGGCTCACGTGCGCGTCGGCGACCGAGTAGTAGATGAAGCTCCCCTGGCGGCGGGTGCCGACCAGCCCCGCCAGCCGCAGCTTGGCCAGATGCTGGCTCACTGCGCTGGGAGAGGCGCCCGCCAGTTCCGCCAGGCGACCGACGTTGGACTCGCCGCCGGAGAGGGCCCAGAGCACCCTCATCCGGGTCGGATCCGCGAGCAGTCGCAGGCTGGCGGCAGCCCGATCCACGGCGGCCGCGGGCGGCATCAGCGGGATCTGATCATCTGCGTGAATACGCATATCTTATAGCCGAAGCCCCGAGCTGTGCCGTCAAAGGGACCGTCCGGCCAACGGTGGCGGCGAGGGACCACCGGGCTGGATCGTCAGGGAGCCACGACCACGGTGGCTCCGATCTTGGTCCAGGTCCACAGGAACTGCATGGCGGCATGGGGCACCTGGACACACCCGTGGCTGGAGTAGGGGCCGTTCTCCGAACCCGGCCCGTAGGCCGAGTTGGGTTCCCAGGGCGCGTCGTGGATGAAGTAGCCGCCGGAGTGGAAGTGCAGCACCCAGGTGACCCAGGAGGGCGGGTAGTAGTACACGTTGCCCGGAGGCCAGGGGGAGATGAAGAGGTAGGGCGACTGCTCCCAGGTGATCGTGTCGATCCCGAGGGGAGTGCGAAGCCCGGGTCGCCCGGTGGTCACCGGAGTCTCGAGGACCTGGGTGCCGTTCTGGTAGGCGGTCAAGGTCTGGGCCGCGAGGCGGACCACTATCACCTGGCCCGGGCCGGGGTCGGCAGCGCGGACATCCACCTGAAGCGGCAGCAACTGTCCCGCCAGATTGGCGACTATGGAGTTGACCTGGGCACTCGACTTCGCCGCCGCCAACTGCTGGTCGGCCTGTTGGATATCGGCGGAGGCGCTCCCCAGAGGCAGTGCGAGGGTCTGGGCCCGGGCCAGCAGCTGACGGTCCTGCTGCAGCGAGGCGGCCGCGGACTTGGCGGTCTGGGCCAGCTCACCGGCCCAAGTGTCCGCCGACGTCAGGGTGGCGAGAGTGGTCTCCTCGCGGGCCAGAGGGACCGCCCCCTGGAGGGAGAGGCGGCTCTCCCGCTCCTCAACCGCGGGCTTGAGGGCGGGCAGCTCGGTAGCCAGCGCGGTGAGCTGCGCCCTGGCCTTGGCCCGGACCGCCCGGATCGATGCCATCACCTGCTGCCAGCGGTCCAGCGCCGGCTGGATGCTGCGGGCTGCCGCCGTCAGCCGGGCGGCATCGGAGCTGAGGCGCTCGGGCAGCGACCCGCCGCCCAACAGAAGGCTCACCGCCGTCTGGCTCCAGGTTGGCAAGGTGGCGGCGCTGATGGCGCGCCTCAGGGCGGTGGTCGGGACCCCCGCCCTGGTGGCCTCAACGAGCGTCGACCGGGCTGCGCTCCGGGCCGCCGTCAACTGCGCTTCCTGGCGGGAGCCGACCCCCTGCAGGGCGTGGACCCCGATCGAACCACCGGTCACGAGCAGGGCGGCCATGACCACGGCCGCGGCCAGGTGGGACGGTCGCCGCCAGCGGCTCCGGTGCAGCTGGGGTGGCGGGGCGGAATCGCACTCAGACACGCTCAAACGGTTCTCCCTGGGTCTGGATGGCCGGGACCAAGGCGTCCTCAGGAATTGAACGCCGGAACCACGGGGGAGGTTGCGGGGCGATCAGCCCGGGCGCCCCGCCCACTGCGCCGCCATCCAGCGCTCCACCTCGTCCACCTGAGAGGGAAGCGCGGCGCTGAGCACCCGATGCCCGTCGGGGGTGACCAGGACGTCGTCCTCGATTCTCACCCCGATCCCACGCAGCTCCGGGGGGACGGTGGAGTCGTGGGGCTGGAAGTACAGGCCGGGCTCGACGGTGAGCACCATGCCCTCCTCCAACTTGCCCCTCGGGTAGAGGTCCTGGGCGGCGTGGGCACAGTCGTGCACGTCCAGGCCCAGCATGTGGCTCACCCCATGCAGGGTGTAGCGCTGGTGGAGCTGGCTCTCAGCGGTGAGCGACTCCTCAGCGCTCACCGGCAGGATCCCCATCTCCTCCAGGCCACGGGCCAGCACCGCCTGGGCGGCGCGATTGGCGGCGAGGAAGTCGGCGCCGGGACGAACCTCTTCGAAACCCGCCTGCTGGGCTCGCCAGACCAGCTCGTACACCCGGCGCTGGGCCGGGGTGAAGTGGCCATCTATGGGCAGGGTCCGAGTCACATCGGCGGTGTAGTAACGGTTCGACTCCACCCCCGCGTCCAGCAGCAGGAGCTCGCCCGGCCTCAGCTGTCCGGTGTTGTGGCTCCAGTGGAGGATGGTGGCGTGGCTCCCGGCAGCCGCGATGGTCGAATAGCCGGTGTCGTTGCCCCGGCTCCGCGCCCGCCGAAAGAAGGTGACCTCGACATCGCGCTCGGTGGCGCTCGTCGGCAGCTCGCGAACCACGTCGGTGAAGGCGGCCACGGTGAGGTCGATCGCCTCCTGGAGCAGGTCGACCTCCAGGCTGTCCTTGACAAGGCGCATCTCGGAGAGGCGGGAGCTGAGCTCCTCGTCCGGGCCCGCGATGTCGGCGGCCATCCGGTCGACGGCTGGATCCACCCCTCGCATCACGGCTCCGCGGTCGTGCGCCCCCAGCACCTGGGGCAGCTCTCCCAGCGGACCTGCTTCCACGCCAAAGCGGCGGGCCGTGGCCACCAGGCCGCGCCGTGGACCAACCCAGAACACCCCCTTAACCCGGTCGGTGAAGAATTCGGAGCGACTGAAGTCGGCCTCAGGTTCGGAGTACAGGCGGACCGTGTGTCCGCCCTCGGGGCGCGGCTCCATCACCAGGACCTCGTCCGGCTCCCCCTCCCCCACCAGATAGAGGAAATCCGTGCTGGGCCGGAACGGGTACTCGGTGTCGTTGGCCCGCACCTTGCCGACTCCGCTCGGGACCACCAGGAGCATGCCGGGGAACATTTCCGACAGCCGCTGGCGCCGCTGGCGGTACAGCTCGGCACCCGAGATCGGCTCGACGGGGGGTGCTTCCGGCGGGTCCCAGCCGGTGGTCATGAACTGGAGAAGAGCACCAGGTGGCGTCCGGTCGTAGTTGGTGCGCGACCGCTCCGGTTCGCCCGCCACCGCGCCCCCCTCTCCGCTGTCCTTCACGCCCCGATCTTACCGGCCGGGAGGCGCCTTCCACCGCTCACGCCGAGGGCCGGCACCGCGGCCGGGGCCCCTTCGATCCGCTCGGAGCGGGGGTGCTGCTCAAGGGCCGGCAGGCTGGCCAACCGCTCGGCGACGGAGACGAGGAGGCGAAGTGGCCTTAGGGCACCGAGATCTCCCACTCCGGGGCACTTCTCAAACGACCAGGCTTCGACGACCACCGCCAGCCGGACCAAACCCGGAGGCTGTAGCGACATCCTTTCGACCTGGAGCCGCGCCACCAACCCCCCGCCCGGCAACCGTCCTCCAGCGGCTGGGTGGGGTGCGAGCCAAGATCCGCCTGCCGCCGCGTGAGCCCGGCGGCCCGATGGGCCCGCGCCTGGCCGAGAGCGGGATCGGGGCAGGCCCGCACCGCCCGAGGCAGGCCGCAGCCGTCGGGGAGGGGGCCGACCTGTCGCGAGCCGTCCCTGCGGCGGTCCGCCTCGGAGGCCCCCGAGCAGAGGCCCTTGTCAGCCCC
>DAHUYV010000154.1 GCA_027306885.1 Candidatus Dormiibacterota bacterium | reverse complement strand
TCCGGTGGGCTCACCACGTTCCGGATGAAGGAGTCGCAGCCCCGGCGCCGCCGTGAGCCTCCCGTCGGGGAGCGCCGTTCCGACTGGGGTCGGGACCGGTAGCCGGCGCTCGTTGGGGGGCCTGGCTTTAGAGTGCCCTGGTCCGACCGCGCTCGGTCGAGACCGCTCCCAAGTGTTGTCGAGGGAAGTCGTCAAGGGCCGGTCATGCTCGGCGCCGCGGCCATCTTCGTCAGGTCCGTCCGGGACAGGCACCGGACTCGCCACCGGTCCGAGGTGGCGAAGCGCAGAGAGCCCCTCAGCTTCCCCGAGCACGGTCCCGCGTGGCGTTTGAGAGCGCTTCGATCAACTGGTCCACAGTCGGCGCGCCGGCGATGCCGGCGGGAGTCTGGAACACCCGGCAGGAGAGCCCGGTTGGGTCCCCTGAGCTGGCAAACGGATCGCGGCCGTCGAGGAGGATCGTGGGCGATCCGCGAAAGCCGCGCTCCGTCGCCTCCTCTGGGGTGGTCACCTGGTGGAGCACGAGCTTGGCGCCGCCGCCGACCGCCTTGAGGGCGGTGCGCAGCCGGACCTCTGCGAGCTCCCAGTTGGGGCAGCCCTCGAAGTAGAGCAGCTGGACTTCCACTTCATGCAGCATAGACCCGGACCGGTGCCAACGATCGGCCCCGCTTCGGTGCGGGCAGAGCCGCCCCGGGCAGCCGGCTTGCTGCCGGAGACCGTGCGCCGGTTCAGCAGCGTCGGGAGGGTGGGCGCCTCCCACATTCTTGGGGGCCGTCGAGGCACGGAGGCCACCGGTGGGCGGTGGGAACGCGGGTGATCGCTGAGCATCGCGGCACGGTGATCACTCAGCTCGGTTCCCGAGCCGTGGGACGAAGGACGGCGCCGCCCGGCGGCCCCCAGGCCCTGACCGCCCCTCGTCCAACCCGCCCCACTGAGCCCAATTTGTCGCCCCGCCGAGGAAGCATTCTTCCCGGCCCCGGCACTTCCCTGCGGCGCACTCTGGCGAGCCGCAATACCATGGAGGCAGGAGGCGGGAACCATGCCAAGCGCGACCCCCGTTCGGCGGTGGGGCCCGTGACCATCCTTTGGGCCACCTTGCTGGTGGCGCTGGTGGTCCACGAAGGCTCCCACTACGTTCGCCTTCGCCTCGCCGGCCTGCATCCCCGGCCCTCCATCCACTTTCCCGGCCTGGGTTGGAAGTTCCCTGTTGGCGACACGACCCCAGCGCAGCTGCGGAGCATCTGGCTGATCGGCCCGCTGATGGAGTCCCTGACCTGGGCGGGGGCGGCGCTGATCTTCCCCACTTACGCCTGGTACCTGCTCCTCCTCATGGTGGTCGAGCTGATCACCAACCTGCTGATGCCTGGCAGCGACGGCCGACGGGCCCTGCGGGCATACCAGCAGGAGAGGGCGGGCCGGCGCGGCGCTCCCCCAGCTCGCCTGCCCCTGGCTGGTCCCTAGGCGCCTGGCCGGCGGCGGGTCCGCCGCGATGGCGACCCTCCCCGCCCGACTAGACGGCGGCAAGAGCGCCGGGGGACCACCCCGCGGCCGTAAAATCCTACTCACCGGCGTCGGTAGGTTTTGGATCCGGTCCCGAGCCGGTGGGCCAGGACCCACCGCGCCCGAGTTGGGAGTGCCACTGGATTGACTGGACCGTGGGTGGGGCGCCCCGAGAGGCGCCGCGAGGATCTGCGGCTGGTCGCCGGCCACGGCGCCTACCTCGACGACTTGCAGTTCCCCAGCTGCGCCCACGTAGCCTTTGTGCGCTCCCCCCTTCCCCACGCCCGGGTGCGGGGCGTCGACTCGTCGGCGGCGCTGGCGACACCCGGAGTCCTGGCGGTGATCACCGCCGGCGACCTTCCCCCCGGGGCACGGATGCTGCCCCTGCGAACGATCCCACTGCCCCCGGACTTCACCGTCGCCGACGTGCCGATGCCGATCCTGGCCGATGGTGAGGTGAGGTTCGCCGGCGAGGCGGTGGCGGCGGTGCTGGCCGAGAGCCGGGCCGTGGCGGAGGACGCCGTCGATCTGGTCCAGCTGGACCTTGAGGCCCTGCCCTCGGTGGGTGACCCTCGGGCGGCGCTGGCCGGTGGGCCCCCGGTCCACGCGGAGGTCGGCGACAACGTGGTCTTCCGCTGGCACCAGGTCGGTGGTGATGTCGAGGGTGCGTTTCGGGCCGCAGCCCGGACAATCCAGGGCCGCTTTTCCATTCCGCGCCTGCAGGCCTCGCCGATGGAGCCCCGCGGCTGCGTCGCCGCCTACTCCTCCGCCGAGGATCTGCTCACCCTCTGGTGCTCCTCTCAGGACCCTCATCGGCCCCGACTCCAGCTGGCCAACGTCCTGGGGCGTGACTTGGAGAGGGTGCGGGTGGTGGTGCCTGACGTGGGTGGGGCCTTCGGCAGCAAGGGCGGCCTGGCCCCGGAGCATGCCGTGGCCGCGGTTCTGGCCATGCGGACGGGCCGGTCGGTCAAGTGGGTGGAGACTCGCTCCGAGAACGTCCTCGCCGCCTACCAGGGGCGAGGCATGGAAGTCGACGCTGAGCTCGGCGTCTCTGAGGCGGGCGGCCTCCTCGCCCTGCGACTTCGCCTGGTCTCCGACGCCGGGGCGTACCTGCTGGGGCACACCGCGGTGGTTTCCCTCACCGCCACCAGCCTGGCCACCGGCGCCTATCGGATCCCGGCCGCCGAGGTGACGGTGGTGGGGGCCGCCACCAACAAGGTGCCCACCGGCCCCTACCGCGGCGCCGGGCGACCAGAGGCGGCCTTCGTTATCGAACGGATGGTGGACAGCGCCGCCGCTGAGTTGGGGATCGACCCGGTGGAGATCCGCCGGCGCAACCTCGTGCCTGCCGGCGCCTTTCCGTATCGGACCGCGCTCGGCTCCGAGTACGACTCGGGCGACTATCCCGGACTGTTGGACCGCGCCCTGGAGCTCTCCAACTACCCGGAGGAGCGCCGCGCCCAGGCCCGGGCCCGGGCGGAGGGGCGCCTGCGGGGTGTCGGGCTGGCCGTGGCGGTGGAGTCCAGCGGGAACAGCGCCTGGGAGACCGCGGCCGCCACGATCCTGGACGACGGCCGGGTGCTGCTCCTGCCCGGCTCCAGTGACCACGGGCAGGGTCACGCCACCACCTTCGCCCAGATCGCTGCCGACGCCATGGGAGTCGACCCCGACCAGATCGAGGTCCGGTCCGGCGACTCCCAGGAGGGGCTGGTCGGCGTCGGGACCTTCGCCAGCCGGTCCGTGACTGTCGGCGGCTCGGCGCTCCTGCTGGCGCTCGACGAGCTCCGGCACCGCTGCCTCAGTTGGGCGGCCCACCTTCTGGATGTGCCGGAGGAGCAGCTCAGGTGGGAGGCCGGGGCTGTTGTCCCGCTCGGCGGGGGGCCCGGTGTCAGCCGCCAGCGTCTGGCCCAGGCGGCGCGGGACCGGTCCGACTCCGCCGACCTTCCGGAGCTGCGGGGCGAGGGACGCTTCGTCCTTCCCGGACTGGCATTCGGGTCCAGCGCCTGCGTCGCCACCCTGGAGGTCGATCCCGCCACCGGCTGGGTTGAGGTGGAGCGGATCGTGACCGTGGACGACGCGGGGACGGTGGTCAATCCCCTCCTGGCCGAGGGCCAGGTGATCGGGTCCAGCGTCCAGGGCCTGGCGGCGGTGCTGTTCGAGGAGGTCAGCCACGAGGCCGATGGGCAACCGCTCACCGAGAGCTTCCTCTCCTACGCCGTGCCGACCCTCCCCGACATCCGGACCGAGATCGTGACCGAGTTCCGACCAACTCCTTCACCGCTGAGCCCGCTCGGGACCAAGGGGGTGGCCGAAAGCGGGTGCATCGGGGTGCCTGCGGCGGTGGCCAATGCTCTCCAAGACGCCCTCGCCCCCCTCGGGGTGCGACACGTCGATCCACCGTTCTCGCCAGAGAAGATCTGGCGTCTCACCGGAGGTGATGCCAGATGACCGATCCGCCGCCCATCGTCGACCCGGAGCGGATGCGCCAGGCGTACGAGAAGACCCGGGACGAGGCCAGCCGCCACCCAACCATCACCCAGCGGGCCGTGGCCCACATCGACCGGGACCTGCACATGGTGGGGAGGGTGGGCCAGTTCCAGCTCGAGTCCGACGAGCCTCCTGAGGGCGGGGGCGGGGGAGCGGCCCCGCGGCCGCTCCAGTACCTCTTGGCGGGAGCGGCCTTCTGAATGTTGACCCAGGTGGCGAAGTTCTCGCCCATGTACGGAGTGGAGATCCTGGCGGCGGAGGCGGACGTCCGGGCCAGCTTCAGCCTCGCCGACAAGTACGACCTCGGGGGCCCTCCAGGGGCCTTCCAGGAAGTGCAGTTCCGGGTGACGGTGCAGAGCCGAGCGTCGCGGGAGGCGGTGGCCCAGCTGTGCCTTCACGCCGAGCGCGCCTGCCACGCCGGCCAGAGCTTCCGGCTTCCGGTGCCGACCCGGCTGGAGGTGAGCCTCAACGGCGAGCCGCTCAGCCTCGACGGCGGGCCCAGCTGATGGCCGCGGGGAAGGCGGCCCTGGTCACCGGCGGTTCCCGAGGGATGGGAAGGGCCACCGCGGTGGCTCTGGCCCAGCGCGGCTACGACGTCGCGATCAACTTCAGCCGCGAGGTCGGCCCCGCCGAGGAGGCGGCGGCGCTGGTCAGGGCCGAGGGCCGGATGGCGGTCCTGGTCCAGGCCGACGTCAGTGATGAGGCGGGGGTCCAGGCGATGGCGGCCGAGGTGGAGCGGGCCCTGGGGAGGCTGGACGCCCTGGTCAACAATGCCGGGGTCACCGTGGAGGTGCCGCCGGAGGACCTGGATGCCCTGAGCCTGGAGGCGTGGGACCGGGTCTTTGCGGTGAACGTGCGCGGGCTCTTCCAGGTGACGCGGGCGGTCCTCCCGCTCCTGCGCCGCTCGGAGCGGGCCAGCGTGGTCAACATGTCCAGCATCGCCGGGCTGCGGCCCAGCGCCCAACCGTTGCCCTACGCCGCCACCAAGGCGGCGGTGGCGAACCTCACCCGGACCCTGGCTCGGGCCCTGGCCCCCGGGGTGCGGGTCAACGCCGTGGCTCCGGGATGGGTTCTCGGTGAGTGGATGGAGCACACCCTGGGGGACAACTACCAGCGGCTCATGGACCGGCGCGCTGCCCACACCCCGATGCGGCGGGTGGCAGCGCCCGAGGACGTGGCCGAGATGGTGGTCGCTCTGATCGACGGCACCCGGTTCGTGACCGGGGAGGTGGTGGTGGTGGACGGCGGCTACAGCGCCTCCACCTGAGCCCATGAGAAGCGAGCTGAAGTCGGAAGGGAAGATGGGGAGCACACCTTGAAGGCAATCGACATTCACGTCCACCCGTACACCGAGGAGGTGCTGGCGGTGACCCCGGACTGGTTCTGGGGCCACGCCCGCAAGACGTTCAACTTCGATGGCTCACCGATCACCGTCGAGGATATGGTGCGTTCGATGGACGAGGCGGGGGTCGAGATGTCGGCCCTGTTGGCCTTCGACTGCGAGACCACCCACGGCTGGAAGGTGTCCAACGAGGTGGTGGCTCAACTGGTGGCGCAGCGCCCCGACCGCTTCGTCGGCTTCGCCAGCGTCGACCCCAACAAGCACGAGCTGGCGGTGCTGGAGCTGGAGCACGCGGTCCGCGACCTGGGCATGCGGGGGCTGAAGCTTCACCCGCCCACCCAGCACTTCTACCCCAACGACCGGGCCCACTATCCGCTCTGGGCGAAGGCCGAGGAGCTGGGCATCCCGGTGCTGGTCCACACCGGCCACAACCAGTCCGGGGGCAGGATGCAGTACGGCGACCCCACCTATCTGGACGAGGTGGCGCTGGACTTCCCCAACCTGAAGATCATCCTGGCCCACTTCGGCTTCCCCTGGGTGAACCAGGCGATCTCGGTGGTTTGGATCCGGCGCAACTGCTACCTGGAGCTGTCCGGCTGGTCGCCCAAGTACATCCCCGAGACGGTGTGGCGGTACGCCAAGGGGATCTTCCCGGACCGGGTGCTCTTCGGCACCGACGCGCCGGTGATGACCGCCGCCCGCTGGCTCAAGGACTTCGAGGGGATCGCCTTGCCTGACGACGTCAAGCACAAGATCCTCTACGCCAACTCCCGCCGGCTGCTCTTCGGGGACGAGGGAGGGGCCCCCGGCCCGGACTCCGGGGGCTGAGTCAGACGGACCCGGGGCTGAAGGTGGCCGCCAGCTGCTTCTTGGAGACCTTGCCGAAGGCTGAGAGCGGGAAGCTGGTGACCACCTCCAGCCGCTCGGGCAGCTTGAACTTGGCCAGCCCCAGGTCCATGAGGTGCCGGCTGAGGTCGTCCAGGGAGATGGCGGAGCCCTCCTGGACGATGACGCAGGCACACATCCTCTCCCCCAGCACCGGGTCGGGAAGGGGCACGCAGGCGACGTTGCGCACCGCTGGGTGGGTGAGGATGAGGTTCTCCACCTCCTCCGCGCTGATCTTCTCCCCGCCGCGGTTGACGAGGTCCTTGATCCGCCCCTCCACCAGGTAGGCCCCGGAAGGGTGGCGCCTCATGAGGTCGCCGGAGCGGTAGAAGCCGTCGGGCGTGAACACGCGCTGGTTGTAGTCGGCCGCTCGGTAGTACCCGCGCAGGGTGTAGGGGCCCCGGACGGTCAGCTCGCCCACCTCTCCGTCGGGGACCTCTCGGCCGTCCTCATCGGTGAGGCGGACCTCGTCGTCGGCGCAGACCGGGACGCCGACCGTCTCCAGGCGGACCTCCTCGGGATCGGAGCGGCTGGTGAAGAACAACGTCCCCTCGCTCATCCCGAAGTTCTCCTGGACGAACGCGTTGGGGAAGGTGCGGGCCATCCGGCGGCGGACCTCCGGCTGCAGGCGCTGACCGCCCGATTGCAGCAGCTGCACCGAGGACAGGTCGCAGCTCTGGGCGAGGGGGTCGGCCAACCAGCGGATGTAGAGGGCGGGCACCCCGGCCACGTGGGTGACCCGATGGCGCTCGATCGCCGGCAGCACCTGCCCCGGTCGGGTGCTGGCGCCCAGGACCACGATGCCCCCTTGAAGGAACACGCCCTGGATGCCCGGGCAGGCCAGGGGCATGTTGTGAGCCAGGGGCAGGACGCAGAGCTGGATGGTGTCGGGGGCGATGTCCTGGGCCAAGCTGGCCGCCTTGGTGTTGTACACGTAGTCGTTGTGGGTGCGCGGGATCAGCTTGGGGATCCCGGTGGTCCCCCCGGAGAGGAGCAGCACGCAGGGGTCGTCGGGGTCGACGGCCACCTCCGGAGCGGGCGGCGCTGCCGGGGGGTGGAGCAGCTCGTCTCCGGTGACCAGGAGACGGAGGCCGGGGTTCTGGGCCGCCACCTCCGCGGCCAGCTCGGGGTCGGTGCCGAAATAGGCGGCGGCGTCGGCCAGCCGCGCATAGTGGTCGATCTCGTAGCGGCGGTGGGCCGCCAGCGCCATGATCGGCACCACCCCAAGTCGCTGCAGGGCGAAGTGGAGGTAGACGAACTCGGGCCGATTGGGCAGATGCACCACCACCCGGTCCAGGGGCCGGAGCCCCATCTCCCAGAGCCAGCCCGCCAGCCGCTCCACCTGGGAGCTCAGCTGGCGGTAGCTGATCGTCGCCTCGCCGAAGATCAGCGCGGTCCGGTCTCCGTGGAGGGCGAAAGCGTCGCTGAAGACCTCGTCCATCGTCCGGTCCTCCCAGTAGCCACGCTCCCGATAGCGGCGCTGGAACTCCGGCGGAAAGGGGACCACCCCGTCAAGTGGCATGGCAGCTGGCACTCCTGTTCGGCGGCCGCCACGGATTCCCCGGGCGGGCCCTCTAAGGATACCTACCTCGGTGGGTAGCTTTCCCGGTCAGCCGACCTGATCGCCCACCTCCTCGGCGAGGTCGTCCCCGGAGAACTCGGCAAGGCTGAACAGCCCCGGACCGTACCGCTCCTCCAGCTCGTCGGGGAAGTCGGCATAGATCCGCTGGACGAACAGGTCGTGGCGGATGTAGGTCTTGACCAGGCTGGCGAGCAACTGGCTGTCGGCATAGAAGCCCTCGTCGGGCTGGCCCATGCGGGCCCGGACCCAGAGCCCCCAGCGGGAATCGACCACCGCCGCCAGGTGGCGGACCGCCCTGGAGGAGTACACGGCGCCATCGGTGCTGGCGTGGCGCACGGCTCGCCCGGGCGGGGTTGGGAAGGGGAGGGAGCCGAAGTGCACCAGCACGAACTCGACCCCCCGCGAGGCGGCCTGCCCCACCGCCGAGGCCAGCGGCCGAAGCTCGTCTCGGCTGGCTTGGAGGTAGACCCTCGCCCGCGCCCCCTCGATCGCCTC
The DNA here is from genome assembly GCA_027306885.1 of Candidatus Dormiibacterota bacterium. Taxonomy (GTDB): domain Bacteria; phylum Chloroflexota; class Dormibacteria; order Aeolococcales; family Bog-877; genus JAJYXT01. Next base: position 19,890 of record DAHUYV010000154.1, on the reverse strand, counting down.
CCGCGTTCGCTCAAGTGCGACGGCGATGCTGTTCAGCCGACTCACCGCCAGGCTGCCGGTCCCGTCCCCGTTGAGGTGAAGCCCCTCCAGCCCGGAGCGGGCCTGCTCGAGCCGACTCCGGAAGTCGCGGTCCAGCCGGCTCAACAGTTCGCCGGGCGGGATGGCAAAGTACCGGGCGGGGTGGTCGTGGACCTGGACCGCGGCCCCACCCTCGACCAGCCGCCGGAGGGTCTCGTACACCTTGGGCTGGGGCACCCCGGTGCGATTGGAGATCCGATACCCGGTGCTCTCCCCGGCCAGAAGCAGGCCCACGTAGGTCCGCGCCTCGTAGCTGGAGAAGCCGAGCCGGACGAGCTCGTCCCCGACCTGGTTGCTATCCCTGCTCATCGACGCCGAGCTCCTCCCCGATTCCGACTGGGGTAGCGCACATCTCCGCCCCTTGGCCGGCCCGCTCATCATATGGCCGGGCCGCGCGGTTCGACCTCCCGGTCACCCGAGCGCCCTCGGCCGCTGGGAACCGGCGGCGAGCAGCTTCTGGGCGTTGCCCCCCAGAACCAGCTCGCGCACCCGGTCCGAGAGGTGGGCGTCGTCGATCGCCCGCAGCGCCTCGCGGGTGCCGGCCTCCCCGTCGATCGAGCCCATGGGGAAGTCGGTGCCGAAGAGGACGTGCTCGCCGCCGAAGAAATCCAGTCCGCAGTTGAGGGTCGCGGGGCTGTAGTTGATCGAGGTGTCGTTGTAGAAGCGGCGCAGGTATTCGGTAACCGGGGCCTTGAGCTCGACCGCCGGCCCGCCGGTGAGGTTGCGGCTCCGGTACTCGGCGATCTCGGTGTCAAAGGACTCCAGCCGGGCGCCGTAATAGGGGATCATCCCGCCCAGGTGGTGGGTCACAATCCGCAGGTCCGGGAAGCGCTCCATCACTCCGCCGTAGACGAGGCGCAGCATCGCCAGGGAGGTGTCGAAGGGCCAGCCCAGGCTCCGGTCCAGCAGCGACTCCTTGATCCAGGGGTAGAGGTAAGAGGTGAGCTGAGGGTGGATCCAGAGCGGCGCCCGGCGGCGCTCCGCCTCCTCGTACAGCGGCCACATGCGCGGGGAGTCCAGCGGCTGCCCCTCCACGTTGGAGAAGATCTCCGCCCCCACCAGCCCCAGCTCATCCCAGGCGAAGCGCAGCTCCTCCATGACCCGGTCGTCGCAGGTGGGGGCGACGGCGGTGCCGATGAAGCGCTGCGGGTACCGCTCCACCATGGCGGCGATTCCCAGATGCGCCTCCCGCATCATCCGGTACATGACATCCGGGGGCATCCCCAACCACATCGGGGGCCGCACCAGCACCAGCACCTGGACGTCCACCCCCACCTCGTCCATGAAGCGGATCCGCGCCTCCGCATCCCAAAGCAGCGGCTTGCCGTCGAGCGCCGCGGCCTCGGCGCTGGGGAACTCGCGGCCGATCGCCTTGGTCAGGCGCTCGGGGCAGACGTGGGAGTAGGCGTCGATGATCATCTGGGGGCACCCTCCGCTTGCGTCCCCACGAGCTCGGCGGCCCGCCGGGCGAGAACGCTCTTCTGAACCTTTCCGAACGGGGAGAGCGGGAGCCGCTCCACGACCTCCAGCCGCTCAGGGTGTTTGAACCGGGCCAGCCCCCGATCCTGGAGGAGCCCTGTGAGCTCCTCCAGGGTGGGGGCAGCGAGCCCTCGCGCCTGGACGAACGCGCACATGCGCTCCCCGAGGATGGGATCAGGCATGGCAACGCAGGCGACGTTGGCCACCTTGGGGTGGGTGAGGAGCATGTCCTCGACCTCCTCGGCGCTGATCTTCTCGCCGCCCCGGTTGACCAGGTCCTTCTTGCGCCCCTCGACCACGTAGTTGCCCGAGGGGTGGCGGCGCAGCAGGTCGCCGGAGCAGTAGAAGCCGTCCGCCGTGAAGGCCCGGCGGTTGACCTCGGGGACCCGGTAGTACCCCCGCAGGGTGTACGGGCCTCGGCAGAGCAGCTCTCCCACCTCCCCGTCCGCGACCTCGAGCCCGTCCTCCCCGACCAGCCGCACCTCGTCCTCGGGGCAGATCGGCCGCCCGGCGGTCTCGTGGCGAACCTCGGGCGGGTCATCGAGGCGGGTGATCATCAGCAGCCCCTCGGCCATCCCGAAGACCTCCTGAACTTGCGCCTGGGGGAAGGCGGTCTCGGTGCGCCGTTTGGTCTCGGGCTGGAACTTCTGGCCCCCGCTGTTGACCACCCGGACGCTGTCCAGGCGGTGGCGCCCCATCTCCTCGTCCGCCAGCCAGGCGAGGATCATGGCCGGCACGACCTCCAAATGGGTCACCCTCTCCCGCTCGATCAGGGGCAGGACCGCCGCCGCCCGCGCGCTCCGGGAGAGGACCGCCGCCGCCCCGTTGAGGAAGAAGCCCTGGATCCCCGGGGAGGCGAGGGGGAAGTTGTGCCCGATCGGGGCCGCCACCAGCAGGCGGTCGCCGTCCCGGATGTCGTTGACCGAGGCGATGAGGCGGCTGTTGTAGAGGTAGTCGTTGTGGCTGCGAGGGATCACCTTGGGGATCCCGGTCGTGCCTCCGGAGAGCTGGAAGACGCAGGGGTCGTCGGGGTCGATGGCGAGTCGGTCGAGGTCGGCGGGGGAGGAGTGCGGCTCCCTCTCCAGCAGATCGCGGATGGAGAGGAAGCCCGCTTCGGGCGGCGCCGCCCCGGCGACCAGCACCAGCTTCAGCTCCGAGTTTCGCTGGCGCAGGCGGCGGGCCAGGTCGAGGCAGTCGAAGTCTCCGTACCGAGAAGGCGCGGCGTAGGCCTCGGCCCCGATGAACTCGACGTAGTGCCCGATCTCGTGCTCCCGGTGCCCCGGGAGGGCCATGAGGGGGATGGCCCCGAGCCGCTGGAGGGCGAAGTAGAGGACGACGAACTCGGCGCAGTTGGGCAGCTGCACCACCACCGGCGACCGGGGCCCCAACCCCTGGTCCCGGAGGTTGCGGGCCAGCCGCTCCGAACCCTCGGCCAGCTCGGAGAAGCTCCAGCGCTCGTCGTCGGCGATGAAGGCCGTCCGGTCACGGTGGCGGGAGAAGGTCTCCGCAAAGACCTCGCCAAGGGGGCGGTCCTCCCAGTAGCCGAACCGGCGGTAGCGGTGAGCCAGCTCCGCCGGGAACGGGGTCACCCCCTCCATGGTCATCTTGAGCTCAACCCCGACCCGCCCAGGCTGCCGCCCGGCGCAGCACGAGGAAGTGGTCCTCCACCATCCGCGAGCGGCGGGGAAGGGGGTAGATGATCGGCACCACCCCCTCGTCGAGCATCCAGCGCAGGCGGGCGCTGGAGTCGGCGTCCGAGCCCGAGAGGGTGAAGCGCTCCAGCAGGTGGTCGGTCACCAGGTGGGCGGCGCCGTCGAAGTCCCGAGACTCCCAGGCAGCGTAGACCCGCCGGGCTTCTTCGCCCAGCCCCGCCAGCTCGGCGATGTGGTGGTAGTGGAGGCTGGCGCAGTAGAAGGCAACCCCCCTACGGGCGGCCATCACCGCCTCCTCGTCGCCGGGGTCGGCACAGACCATGGTGAGGCTGGCGATGGTCACTGCGGCGGGGTCCCGGCCCGCGCTCTCGGCCCCCTCCCGCACCAGCGACCGGAACTCGGCGAGCGACTCCGGGATCAGCCAGTTGGTGATGAGGCCGTCCGCCACCTTGCCGCTCATCTTGGCCATCTGCGGGCCGAGGGCCGCCAGCCAGATGGGCAGGGGTGAGCCGGCCGGCAGCGGGCCCTCGCGCAGGTGGAAGTCCTCGACCTTGAACCAGCGGCCGGGATACGTGGTGCGCGACTCGGTGAGCAGGCTGCGCACGATCTCCACGGTTTCCCGGGCGCGGCCCACCGGACGGTCCAGGGGCACACCGTGGCCCCGGCTCATGAACCCGATGCCCCCCGTGCCCAGCCCCAGCGGGCCAAACCGGCCGCCCGAGAGCTCGAAGAGGGAGCGGGCGGCCATCGCCAGAAGGGTCGGGGTGCGGGTGTAGAAGCTCACTATCCCCGTGCCGAGGGCGATCCTCTCCGTCCCCTGGGCGAGCAGCGCCAGCAGCGAGAACGCCTCCTTCCCCGATTCCTCGGTGAGGAGGAGCTGGTCGTAGCCGGAGGCCTCCGCCGTCTGCGCGTAGCGCACGATCTCGGGGTAGGGGAGATCCCCGGTGTGGAGCATCAGCCCCAGAGGGGTCCTCAAGACCGCCTTCGAGCCCGGGTCCCACGCCATCTCAGCTCCCCGACCCCTTCGGCTGGCGGAACTTGGCGATCGGCAGGGGGCCGACCGTCGCCGGCAGCTGCCCGCCGGAGAGGAAGGTGCCGAGGAGGTTGCCGCGCACCACCGGCACCAGGAGCTGCGAGAGGTGGGCCTCACTGTGATGGACCCGCAGTCGAGCGGCGGTTGAGCGCTGCAGGTGCCCGTAGCCAGCGCCCCGGATGGCGTCGGGCGGGGCCTCATCGTCGGCCGCCTTGATCCGCAGTCCGAGCCGCTCTCCCGGGCGCATGAGCCGCGCCCCCGGCGCCAGCCCCAACTGCAGCCGGTACACCTGACCTGGCGTGAGGGGCCGTCGCTCCCGCAGGGCGGGCTCCGGGCGCCAGGGCCGCGAACGCGCCGGGTCGAGCTCCGCCGAGCTGGCTCGGAGCCATCCCCGGGTCAGCTCCTCCTCCCGGCCGTCGGGGAAGCGGGCGAAGACCGAGGCGAAGACCAGGGCCTCGGTGTCGGTGGTGCTGAGATGCAGGTCCAGCACCATCGGCCCCATCACCTCGGTCTCCTCCACCAGCGGCGGGGAGAGGAAGACGGCCTCGCCGTGACCGAACGGTGAGTCCTCGAAGCCGGTGGAGTGCTCGCCGGGCCACAGTTCGTGCTCGCTAAGCAGTCCCTCCTCGTGCAGCAGGAAAGGGGTCCAACGGGTCTCGGGCAGTGGCCAGTCGGTGGCCTCCACCCAGCGGTCGGCCCCCGGCAGGAAGAGGTGGATCGGGGGCTCCTCCATGAAGCCGGTGTCGTTGCCCAGCAGCCAGTGGTCGAACCAGCGCAGCGCCTCGAAGTGGAGCTGGTAGAAGGGGCGGTCAAGGTAAAGGGCCGGCCCCACCAGCAGCTTCTTGGGCCCGCGCCAGTTCTCCCAACTGCGGAAGGCCCCGGGAAGGTGGAGGCCGAAGAGGCCCCAGCAGGCTCCGAGGTAGGCGGGAACCTCGGTGTGGCGGTAGTCCACCCGGCGCTCCTCGTGGAAGGGGCCGTCCTGCGGCTGGAGGACGATGTCCGCCACCAGGCCGTTGCCGCCCTCCGGATGGCGCAGGGCCTCGGTCAGCTGCGCCACCTCGGCGATCTCCTCGTCGGCGAGCGCCGCCGCCACCGCCGCCTGGAAGGCCTCCTCCCCGTGCTGGCGCCGGAACCAGCTCTGGTAGCGGACGTTGTCGAACTTGTCCTTCCACTGCAGGAGGAAGCGGTGGTTGAGGATGCCGCCGTGGTACCACATGTCGCGGTAGAAGTCGGTGAGGCCGAAGGGGGCGAAGATCGCCCGGAGGGCGGGCGGGCGCAGCATCGCCACGTGGATCTGGATGGAGGCGAAGTAGGACACCCCGAACATCCCCACCTGGCCCGAGCACCAGGGCTGGGCGGAGAGCCACTCGATCGCCTCCGCCACGTCCGCGACCTCCTGCCGGCCCATCGCCTGGAACTCACCGCTGGAGGCCCCGATCCCCCGAACCGTCAGGACCGCGTGGGCGTAGCCGCGCCGAGCGAAGAAGGTCGGGTCCCCGGCCTCGATCCAGCCCCGCTGGTAGCTGAACCCGGTGGGCTTGATGGGCGCGGTCTGATACTCGTTGTTGTAGGCGTGGACGCTGAGCAGGACCGGCACCCGCTCGCTTGTCCGGGGACGGAAGAGTGTCCCGCCGAGGTGGTTGCCGTCCGCCAGCGGGACCACGAAGTCGTGCTGCTCGTCGAACTCGTAGCGGCGCTCCGAGAGCTTCCAGTCGACTCCGAACATTGGCGCTCCTCCAGCGATCCTCAGGGCCGGATCCGGGCCACCGGTGCCACCACCAGCCGGACCCCGCCGGCCCGCAGCCCGTCCTCGACCGCTTCCGCCACCTCCGCCGCGCTGCGCGCCATCACCGCCTCCGCGCCGTAGGCCCTTGCGGCCGCCAGATGGTCGATGCCGGGAAGCTCGGTGCCGGGGTGGGTCCTCGGGTCCAGGGGCACCTCCAGGAGGTTCTCGATCGCCCGCTTGACCGCCAGGTAACCCCCGTTGTCCAGCACCACTGCCACCAGCCCCGCCCCCTGGGCGACCGCGGTCCAGAGCGCCTGGACCGAGAAGTGCAGGGTCCCGTCCCCGACCATGAGGACCACCGGCCGATCCGGGCGCGCCAGCTTGGCGCCGACCGCAGCGGGGAGCCCCCAGCCGAGAGCGCCGCCACTGCTGCGCCAGAGTTGACCATCCCTGGGGACGCCGCAGTGGCGGAAGATGAGCCGGGACGCCCGGACCCCCTCCTCGACCAGGATGGTTCCTCGGGGGAGCACCCGTCCGACCTCGGCCGCCAGCTCCGCCACCCCGGTCGGGGTCCCTCCCCGCGCCCCCTCCAGCTCGGCGGCGAGGGCGGCGGCACGAGCGGCGGCCAGCTCCGCGACCGCCCGCCGGCGGGGCGCGGCGGAGCTGAGCTCGGGGTCGAGCTCCCGGCACGCCTCCAGCAGCAGGCTGAGCGTGGCCCCGGGGTCGGCCGCCATCGCGATCTCGGTCGGCTGGCGGCTGCCGAGGGCGGCGGCGTCGGGGTGGACGTGGATGAGGCGGGCTCCCTCGGGGAGCCGGGGCCGGAGGCGGTCGGAGAACGGGTAGAAGACCCGGCCGCCAACGGCCAGCACCAGGTCACATCCCTGGAGCGCCGCCGGCTCGTCGCCGTAGGCGCCGAGGACTCCCGGACCCGAGGGCGGATAGGCGATGGCGGCGAGGTCGGTGAGGTCCGCGGCCACCACCGGCAACCCCAGCTCCTCCGCCAGCCGGACCGCCTCGGCGGACGCGCCGGAGGCGGCGGTTCCGAGGACCAGCAGGGGTCTCCGGGCGCTCAGCAGCAGCCGAGCCACCCTGGTGAGCGTCTCGCGGTCCGGGACCGTGGTGCTCCGGCTCTCGATTCCGGGCAGCCGGCCGGGGTCGAGGGTGTGGGAGAGGGGAGCCGCCATCAGGTCCTCGGGGACCGCGAGGAAGGTGGGCCCCTGGGGCGGGGTGAGCGCGGCCACCAGCGCCCGGGCGAGGTCCGGGCCCAGCGCCTCGGTGGAGAGCGTCTGGTGGGCGCTCTTGGTGAACGGCCGGAGCAGGGCGGCGAGGTCCGGGAAGGAGCAGAACCCCCCTTCGGAGAGCACCGCCCGGTCCTTGTGGCCGGCCGTCATCACCACCGGGATCCCGTCCCGGGAGGAGTTGAAGAGCTGGCTCATGCCGTTCATCGTTCCCACGGTGGTGTGCAGCCCCAGCACCCCCGGGCGGCCGGAGGCCCGTGCGTAGCCATCGGCCATCGACGCCGCCACACCCTCGTGGAGGGTGAGCACGTAGCGGATCTCCGCCTGGGCGCGCAGCGCCTCCAGCAGCGGGGCCTCGGTCGACCCCGGGAGGCCGAAGAAGGTGTCGACCCCAAAGGCCCGCAGGGTCGTGACGAACGCCTCGGCTCCGTTCACTCCGTGCCGGCCACCTCGGCGGCCGCCTGGCTCGTGCTCCTGCCGAGGAATATCTCCCGCATGTTGGGGTCGCCCAGAACCTCGGCGGCGGGGGCGGAGACCTCGACCTTGCCCCGGACCATGAGGCAGGCCCAGTCGGCCACCTCCAGCGCCGCCACGGCCTTCTGCTCCACCAGGAGCACCGACTTGCCCATCCGGCTGAGCGGCCTGACCTGCTCTTCCAGCACCACGCGGGACATCTCCGGGCTGAGGCTGGCCGTCGGCTCGTCGAGCACCAGTACCTTGGGGTCAAGCATCAGGACCCGGGCGATCGCGGTCATCTTCCGCTCTCCTCCGCTGAGGGTCTCGGCATAGCGGTGGAGCTTGCTGCGCAGGACGGGGAAGACCTCGAGGACCGACTCGATCCGACGTTGGCGCTCGACCCGGTCGCAGAGGTAGCCCCCCATCTCCAGGTTCTCGATCACCTTCAGCGAGTCGAACACGTCGTCGAGTTGGGGGACGTAGCCCACCCCGAGCCGGGCCAGCTTCTCCAGGGCGACCCCGGTCACGTCCTCGCCGCCGAGGAGGACTGTGCCCGACAGCACCCGGACCAACCCCAGGATGGCCTTCAGCAGGGTGCTCTTGCCCGCCCCGTTGGGCCCGGCCACGGCGACCACCTTGCCCTGAGGGACCTTGAGGCTCACCCCGTCCACGACCGGGTAGTCGCCGTACCCGGCGACCAGGTCACGAACCTCCAGTGCGAGCGCCTCAGCCGACGACATACGCGTCCTGCACCTCCCGCCTGGTCCGCAGCTCGGCCATCTGCCCCCTGGCGATCACCTTGCCCCAGGCCATCACCAGCACCTCCGAGCAGATCCGCTCCACGGTGTCCAGCTCGTGCTCGATGATCAGCACGGAGAGACCCTGCTCGCGCAGGGTCATCAGCACCTCCTCCAGCTCTCTGGTCAGCTTGGGGTTCAGCCCGGCCATCGGCTCGTCGACCAGAAGCAGCTTGGGCCGCATCATCAGCGCCCTCATGATCTCCACGGCCCGCCTCTGACCGCCGCTCAGCCGACCGGCCTTCTCGTTGGCCTTGTCGGCCATCCCGAAGGTCTTCATCAGCTGCCAGGCGCGTTCCTGGATCTCCTCCTCCTCGGAGCGCCAGTAGCGCCTTCCGACGACCAGACCCTTGAGGGTGAGGGAGCGTTGCTGGGGAACGGCGACCATGAGGTTCTCGATCGCCGTCAGCCCCTCGAAGACCCGGGCGATCTGAAAGGTTCGGACCATCCCCAACCGGGCCCGGCGGTGCATCGGCAGGCCGGTGACGTCCCGGCCGTCGAACTCGATGTGCCCCGAGGTGGGGGGCATGAACCCACTGGCCACGGTGAGGACGGTGGACTTCCCCGCCCCGTTGGGCCCGATGATCCCGGTGATCGTCCGGGGCTGGATCTCGAATGACACTCCGTCGACCGCCTTGACCCCTCCGTACTGTCGGACCAGGTCCGTCAGCCGGAGCAGCGGGCCGCCCGCCGACTCGGTCGACTCCACGGCGGTGATCGGAGCTGCAATCCGCCCCGAGCCGGGGGCATCCTCCGGCGCCGCGCTCATCCGCGCCTTCCGGCGAGCGCGCCCGAGCTTGGGTCGCCAGTCGGGTCGGGGCGCAATCGGTATTTGGGTCGTCGTTCTCGGAAGACGCCCTGGGGTCGGAACCAGAGGAAGCCGATCGTGAGGAGGCCCAGGACCATCCAGCCCAGCGCCTCGGTGAGCCCGGTGTGGGAGCGGATCTGGGGGAGGAACTGCACCCCCTGGAGGAGCAGGACCGCGATCACGAATGTCCCCAAGGTCACTCCGAAGTCGTTGCCCATGCCCCCGACGATGACCGCGGTGAGCAGGGCCAGGGTCTCGACGTAGGCCCAGGCGCCCGGGGACCAGCCCCCGATGAAGGCCACCAGGAGGGCGCCGCTCACTCCCCCGAAGGCGCCGCCCACCGCCTGCGTGAGAAGGCGCATCCGGACCACGCTGAATCCCATGGCGGCCGCCGCGTGCTCGTCGTCGCGCATCGCCCGCAGGGCCCGGCCCATGGGGCCGCCCGTGAACTTCCGCAGGACCAGGTAGCCGATGAGGCAGGCGAAGGCCACCATGGCGACGTAGGCCCAGGCGCCGGTCACCGCGCTGAGGTTCGAGAAGGGGTTGGGGACCAGGCTGATCCCCGGCTCGCCCCCGAGGAAGCTGGGCGCGGCTCCGATCACGGTGGCGGCCATGATGGAGATCACCAGCATCACCATCGCCTGGTAGTCCTGACGGATTCGCTTGAGTCCGGTCACCCCGATCAGGACCCCCACCCCCGCACCGACCGCGGCGGCGGCGATGACGGCAGCGAAGAAGGGCAGCTGGTAGCCGAGGATGTAGTGCTGGAAGCCGCCGTTGCCGGTGTCCGGCCCGATGGTGAGGACGGCGTAGGTGTAGGCGCCGGCGGCGATCACCACGATGTAGGCGAGGTTGGCCACTCCCGAGACCCCGAACTCCAGGTTCAGCCCCCACGCGGCCAGGAGGTCGGTGCCGAGGTAGACCAGGAGGACGACTACGTAGAACTCAATCCCGGTGATGGCCCGCCCTCCCCGAAGTGCCCATGGCTGAAGCCCGCTTCACGCCAGCAGCTTCCGCGTGGCGCTGCTGCTGCCAAAGAGTCCCCGTGGCCGCACCAGCAGCATGACGATGATGATCCCAAAGGCCACGACGCTCTGGTACGCGGGGTCCCAGTAGGCGGAGGAGACCGAGCTCACGACCCCCACCACCAGGCCGCCGATCATCGCCCCGTAGGGCTGTCCCACCCCGCCGAGGACAGCGGCGGCGATCATGGGGATGAGGAAGATCGAGCCGAGGGTGAAGTCGAAGGACTCGATGGTGATCGCCAAAGCGATCCCCGCCATCCCGCAGAAGGTCCCGGACATGAACCAGGCGATGTCGCTGATTCGCGAGGTGGCGATCCCGCAGCTCCGGGCCAGGGTGCGATTGGACGACGTCGCCCGCATCGCTCGCCCCAGCTGAGTGCGGGTGAGCAGCAGGTGCAGTCCGACCATCAGCAGGACGGCGATCCCGAAGATCACCACCTGGGCGGTGGTGAGGGTCCAGCCGAGGAAGTTGAGCGTGGCGCCGCTGAGGTTGCCGTAGGACTGGGTGGCAGGCCCGGCCACCGCCACGATCACGTACTCGAGGACGATCCCCGCTGAGACGCTGACGATCACCAGGCCGAAGGGCTGCATGCCCTTCCGCACCAGGGGAGTGATCAGGCCGCGGTTGAGGAGCACTGAGCAGGCGCCCACCGCCAGGCCGCCAAGAACCATCGCCACCCAGATGTTCAATCCCAGCCCGAGCATGAACAGCCCGAGGAAGGCACCGATGCTCATGAGCGCCCCGTAGGCGATGTTGAGCACATTGCTGATCCCGAACTGGAGGGTGAAGCCCACGGCCCCCAGCGACAGCACGGCGCCGGCCGCGACACCGAACCCGATCGACTGGACCAGCAGATGCAAGGGAGCCTCCTTTTGAGGTGGTGCGGGGGGCCGGCCGGGACGTCCCGGGCCGGCCCCCCTTGCTTAGATCGAGAACCTAGCCGAGCAGCTTGGAAATCTCGGAGCCGGGCATGATGGCGGCGTTGCGAGAGGTGGTGCTCCCAGTGAACCGGGCGGCGGCGAAGGCCCCGGCGAAGTTGTGGTACTTGTTGAACGTGACCGCGCCGAGAACACCCACGTACTGGATCTTCTTGCCGGCCGCCAGAGCCTTCTTGCCGGCGGCGTAGCTGTCGACCACCACCGCTCCCGACTTCGGGGTGACCACCTGGTTGACGTAGGAGTTGTAGACGGTGGGGTCGGCGCTCTTGGCCATCAGCATCGCCAGCGCCATGACGTTGATGCCGTCATAGATCGAGGCCGGCGGTCCGACCGAGGCCAGGGTGTCAGCCAACGCGTGGGTCTTGGGGTTGGCCAGCAGCGCGCTGCGGTAGGTGTAGAAGGCCGGGGTGGTGGTGCTGAAGTACGAGCCCACCAGATCAACCTGGTTGAAGATGAAGTTGGTGCCCACCGCCTTGGACACGGCCTGGTACCAGTCAGGGGTGAGGGAGTCGGTTGCCGTGATCATCGGCGGGAGCTTGCCGTTGGTGAGCTGCGAGTAGTTTGAGAGGAAGGTGGCCGTCGATTGCGGGTCGGCGTCGAAGATGATCGCCTGGGGGTGCTCGCTGACCACGGTGGAGGCGACGCTGGAGTAGGAGCTGGCGTCGGCGGGGATCGTGGTGTTGGTGAGGAGCTTGACCCCCAGCTTGGCCGCGGCCTTCTCGATTCCCGGAGTGTTGCCGGTGTCGGTGGAGTTGTTCTCGAAGACCACCGCGATCTTCTTGTACCCCTTGTTGTAGGCGAACTGGACCATGGCGGCGCCGTTGGCGTCGTCGGCCGGGGTCAGCCGCCAGAAGTACTTGTAAGTGGTGGTGTCGTAGTTGGTGAGCCCGTTGGTCGTGACCATGTTGATCTGCGCCTTGTTGACCAGCGGCACGGTGGTCGCCGCGGTGTTGGTCTCCAGCCCCACCGCCAGGTCGAAGTTGGAGATGGTGGCGATCGCCCGGGTCACGTTGGGCACGGCGTCGGCCGGGTCACCGGTGTCGTCCACCGGGGTGCACTGGATCTTGTGCCCCAGGATTCCCCCCGCCTGGTTGATCAGGTCGGTGGCCGCGTAGCAGGGGGCCGAGATCAGGGTGCCGAACTCGGCCGCGGGGCCGCTGAATGGAGCCACCACGCCGATGTTTATCGGCCCGGGCTTGATCGCATTGCCGGAGGGGGTGCTGCTGCCGCAGCCGGCCACCACCGCCATCACTCCGACCACGGGTATCACCAGGGCTTTACGCATCTCCGTCCCTCCATGTTGCTGCGCCAGGGCGCCCGCAAGGGAGCCCCCGATCTCCGCCAGGGAGACAGCCCCGCCGCTCCCGGGTGTCGCCGCCCGGGACCCCTGGTCGGTGCGCTGGAACTGGGCTCACGATGTGGATCCCGAGGTCAAGCGAACTCGATTGGGCACTGGTGTGGCACTCCACCCTACTTGAGTAGGCAATACCATAGACCCACCCCTGCCTGCGGTGCAAGGGGGCCGGGTCGAGCACTCCTGACCCCCGGGCCCTTGCCAGTTCGCCGCTCCTTCCCTATGGTGGCCCTGGCGGCGCCTCGAGGCGTCGGCGGGTGGTCGTGGGGGTGCAGAGTTGGAGGCCAAGGTCGGTCTGCTGGTCGGGGTGGAGAACACCTTCCCGGAGCCCTTCATCGCGGCGGTGAACGAGCGCGGCCGGGCGCACTCGGTGGTGGCGGAGATGTGCCGCTTGGGGGGCACACCCGAGTTCGACTCGGTCCAGCGCTACCAGGTGATCGTGGACCGAATCTCCCACGAGGTCCCCTTCTACCGCGCCTACCTGAAGAGCTCCGCCCTCCAGGGGACGGTGGTGGTCAACGACCCCTTCTGGTGGGAGGCCGACGAGAAGTTCTTCGAATGCACCCTGGCGCGCCGCCTGGGGGTGGCGGTGCCGCGGACGGTGGTGCTCCCCAACAAGGACTACATCCCCTACATCGATCCCGAGCGCTCGCTGCGCAACCTGCAGTACCCCCTCGACTGGGAGGGGATGGTGCGGTACACCGGACTCCCGGCGGTGCTCAAGCCCAACACCGGGGGCGGCTGGCGCGACGTCTACATGGTCGACACCATGGAAGACCTGATCCGTGTCTACGACCAGACCGGCACCAAGACGATGATCCTGCAGGAGCGGATCGAGTGGCAGGACTACCTCCGCTGCATCGTGATCGGCAGGGACGTGCTGGTGTTCCGGTACGACCCCCACCGCCCCTTCCTGGATCGCTACGTCACCGACGAGCCGCCCACCCACGCCCTGCGGGAGCTGGCTGAGGATCAGGCTCGCACCCTCACCGAGGCCCTCGGCTACGACGTGGACACCGTGGAGTTCGCGGTGCGCGATGGGGTCCTCTATGCGATCGACTTCCTCAACCCGGCCCCCGACTTCGACCGCTTCTCCATCAAGGAGGCGGGCTTCAACTGGGTCCTGGAGAAGATGGCGGACCTGGCCATCGGCTACGCGCGGGGAGAGCTGGACCCGCCCTGGCGCGGCGCCCATCGCTGGTGGCGGTTCGTGTGACCGTCTCGCCCGCGCTGCGGGCCAGGCGGGCGTTTGACCGGGAGCTGGAGCAGCCCCAGGTCCTCGCCGACAGCCTTGGGGTCCTTCAGGAGGGCCAGAGGGAGCGCGGCCTCTACTTCGGGGCGCATCCGCTCTGCGTCGCGATCCGGCCCGAGCTGATAACTCCAGAGGAGTACCAGGCGGCGGCCCGGTCGGCCCGGTCGGTGTTCTCGGCACTGGAGCAGTTGGAGCGAGCGCTGCTGGTCGACGAGAACCTGCGCTCCGAACTCGACCTGAGGCCAGAGGAGGAGCGGCTGGCGCTGGCCGACCCGGGCTACCCGCACTCCTCGCCGAGCTCCAGGCTGGACAGTTTCGTGGCGGCCGAGATCGGCTACCTGGAGTACAACGCCGAGTCTCCTGCCGGCATGGCCTACGGGGATGAGCTGAGCCGGGTCTTCTGGGACATGTCGGCCCTCTCCCGGCTGCGAGAGCGCTTCCATCTGACTCCGGTGCGCTGTGGCGAGCGCCAGCTGGAGGTCATGCTGTCCGCGTACCGCGCGTTCGGGGGCCGGGACCGGCCCCAGGTGGCGATCGTGGACTGGTCGGGGCTGCCCACCGTGCGGGAGTTCGAGCTGTTCCAAGAGCAGTTCCAACGCCACGGCATCCCCACCATCATCTGCGAGCCCCGGGAGCTGGAGTTCTCCGGGGGGGTGCTGCGCGGCCCCTCGGGCGAGGTCATCAACCTCGTCTATCGCCGGGTGCTGGAGGCGGAGCTTCTGGCCGAGCCCCTGGCTGCTGAGGCCCTCTGCGCCGCCTACCTGGCGGGCGCGGTCTGTGTCGTCAACTCCTTCCGCGCCAAGCTGCTGCACAAGAAGATGAGCCTGGCCCTGCTCTCGGATCCGCGCCACCAGCACCTGTTCACCCGAGCTCAGCGCCGGGCCATCGCCCGGCACGTGCCCTGGACCAGGAAGCTGCGCGAGGGGGCGACCGAGCGGGCCGGCCAGCGCGTCCCCGACCTGCTGGACCACTTGGTCCGGCACCAGCGGGAGATGGTGCTCAAGCCCAACGACGAGTACGGGGGCAAGGGCGTGATCCTCGGCTGGACGGTCGGCCGGCGCGATTGGGAGCAGGCGCTGGCGGTGGCGCTCAACCAGTCCTACGTGGTCCAAGCCGCCCTCCAGGTGCCCAAGGAGCGCTACCCGGTGGCCGTCGGGGGGGCGGTGGAGCGGCTGGAGCTGGCCCGGGACATGGACCCCTATCTGTTCGAGGGCAGGGTGGGAGGGGTTCTGACCCGGCTGTCGTCATCGGCTCTCCTCAACGTCACCGCCGGGTCGGGGAGCCTCGTCCCGACCTACCTGGTGGAGGATGCGGCATGACCTCGGGGTGGCTCACCCTCGGCATCGAGGAGGAGTTCCAGATCGTCGACGAGGCGGGGGCGCTCCGGTCCCACATCGAGACCCTGCTCGCCCAGGCGACGCCCCGACTGGGCGACGACGTCAAGGCCGAGATGCTGCAGTCGGTGGTCGAGGTGGCGACGCCGATATGTGCCGATCTGGCCGAGGCCCGAACCCAGGTGACCCGGCTGCGCTCCGAGGTCAGCCGGCTGCTCCAGCCCCACGGCCTGCGGATCGCCTCGGCGGGCACCCACCCCTTCGCCAACTGGCACGAGCAGGAGGTGACCGACCTGGAGCGGTACAAGCTGCTCGAGGAGGAGATGCAGGATGTCATCCGCGAACTGCTGATCTTCGGCCTGCACGTGCATGTGGCGATCCCCGACCCTGAGCTTCGCATCGAGGTGGCTAACGAGGCCCGCTACTTCCTCCCCCACCTCCTGGCGGTCTCCACGTCCAGCCCCTTCTGGATGGGGCGCGAGACCGGCCTCAAGAGCTACCGAAGCGTGGTCTGGTCGCGCTTCCCCAGGACGGGGATTCCCCCCGAGTTCAGCTCCCACGGTGAGTTCCAGGACTACGTCGCGCTCCTGGTGCGGACGGGCTGTGTCGACAACGGGAAGAAGATCTGGTGGGATCTGCGGCCCCATGTGTTGTACCCGACCCTGGAGTTCCGGGTCTGCGACGCCGCGACCCGGGTGGAGGAGGTGCTCTGTCTGGCCGGGCTGATCCAGGCGATCTGCGCCAAGCTGATCAAGCTCCGCCGGGACAACCTCGGGTTCCGCAAGTATCTGCCCAACCTGATCGCCGAGAACAAGTGGCGGGCGCTGCGGCACGGAATCGACGGGCGCCTGATCGACTTCGGCCGAGCGGCGGAGGTGCCCATGCGCCAGCTCGCGGTCGAGCTCCTGGAGTTCGTCGACGATGTGGTGGATGATTTGGGCTCCCGAGCCGAGGTCGAGTACCTGCACACCATCTGCCGAGAGGGAACCAGCGCCGACCGCCAGCTCGACACCTTCAGAAGGACCGGGTCGCTGCAGGCGGTGGTCGACCGGCTGGCGGAGGACACGATGGCGGGGGTGGCGGGAGCGGTCGCGCCCTAGTCCGCCGGCCCTCAGCAGAGCCGGGGCAGGTGGGCTTGCCAGGGGCTCCAGGCGCGGGGAGTAACGCCTCCCCAGAGGTCCAGTACGTGAGGGACGCCCCTCCTGGCGAGCAGGGCGCGAAGTCCGAGTCGGACTGGAGGGATCCGGTGTTGTCCTCCCCTGTCCCCTGGCCGCAGACCAGCAGTCGGCGGGCGCGCCGCCGCCGCCACTCCGGATGACCGCCCCCCAGCCTCGCCATGTACTGCATCGGGTTGTTGAGGTAGGCGGTGTCGCCGGGCTCCCAGCTGACCCCGCCCGCAAAGACGTCGTGGGCCCCGGACATGCCCGGGGCCATCGGGAGGAGGTCGGCGCGCCGCAGGCAGAGGTTGGCCCGGTGGAAGGCACCAAGTGGCACCGTTCGAGGGGCTGGGCGGCCTCCAGCTCGCCCGACTCTCCCCACCGGAAGGGGCCCCGGCGGCTCCGCCCCCGGGAGTGCCAGCTCAGGGTGACGAAGCCGCCCGGGCCCTGTGCCGGCTCTCGATGAGGAGGCGGCGCGCACCGAGCATCGCGGCAGCGCCGAGGACCGCCTCAATCGCGGCCACCCCCCACGCCCAGCCGTACCCCACGTGCGCCACCAGGAGCCCGAACAGCAGCGGTCCCACCACGCTGCCCAGGCGTCCCCCGGTCTGGGTGATGCCGGTGGCGCGGGCCGGCGCTGCGGGGTGGGAGCTGACGACGGCGAAGTTGAACAGCCCATTCCAGCCCCAGCCGATGCCGAACGCCACCACCGCGCCGGGGGCCAGCAGGACCGGCAGGCGCAGGGCGGAACCGACGCTGAGCAGGGCGAATCCGGCCGAGCCGAGGATGACCATCGTGACCACGAAGAGCAGGTGGCCACCATGGCGGTGGTCGGCCATGGCGCCCACCACCACCCGGACCACCACCGCCGTGGCGCTGGCCAGGGCGGCCAGGAGTCCCGCCAAGGCCCCGGAGATCCCGCCCGCCACCGCCGATGTGACGAGGAAGGCCCCGAGGGAGGAGCAAGCGGTGAGGGTGAGGCCGAACCCCACCGCCAGTGCGATCAGCGGCGCCGCCGGCTCGGGCGTGCCTCGGGAGCGCGCCGCCGCTCGCCGCTGGGACATCGAGAGCCGCGGCCGGGGAAGCGCGAAGGCCGCCACGAGGGCCAGGGCGGCGGCTGCGGCGAAGCCCCAGCGCCACCCCACGGTCAGAGCCAGGCCCGGCACCGCGAGGCCGCCGAGGAGGGCCGCCAGGGGCACCGAGGCCTGCTTCAGACCGAAGGCCAGCCCCTGGCGTCGGAGTTGGACCCGGCGGGCGAGGAAGAGGTTGGAGCCGACCTGCCCGGCAGAGCTGGCCGTTCCGGCCAGGATCATGAGCAGCGCCAGCTCCGGCCAGCTGTGCGCCCCGACCGCCACCAGGACCAGCGTCACGGCGCTGGTCACCACCGCGGCGCGCAGCATCCGGACCCCCCCGAGCCGCTCGGCGAGGTTGCCGGAGGGGGCGGCGGACAGAGTGCTGGCGGCGTAGGAGCAGCCGACCACCAGGCCCAGCTCGGGCGCGCCGAAGTGCATCGTGGATCGGATCTGGACCGCCAGCGTTCCGACGAGGAAGGTGGGCAGCGATATCGCCGTGACCGCGGCCACCACCACCCCCAGGTCGGCCAGGCCAGATGGCCCGGCGGAGGTGATTGGCAGATCGCTGTCGCGCACGGCAGGGATTGTCCCAAGCTCCGCCGCCCAAAGGGGCGCCTGCTTGACGCCATCTGCCCCATGGGCGAGCGGGTCAGCCTTCGGCGTCGGCTCCCCTCAGGCCGGGCCCGGTGGCCGGGACACGGACCCGGCCCACCAACCAGCCTCCCAGAAACAGGCTCACGGCGAGGAAGCCGAACAGCAGAGGGAAGCCGGCGCCCGCGTGCGCTCCGTTGCCGAGATCCAGCAGCGGTCCCCCGATGGCGGTCGCCAGGATCCCGGCGCCGGCGGTGGCGAGGTTGGAGATCCCCATGAACCGACCTGACTCCGCAGCCGGGACCAGATCGGTGACCAGCGCCCAGTCGACCGACAGCAGCATTCCAAACGCCGACCCCACCATCACTCCGACCGCGTACACGAAGAGGAGGGAGGGGGCCGCGATCAGCAGCAGGGTGCCGGCCGCTCCCAGCCACGCCGCCCATCGGACCATCCGGACCCGGCCCCAGCGCTGGGAGAGCTTCCCGGCCGGCAGGGTGACGACGGCGGCGCAGACCACCACCACCGCCAGCAGCACCGAGGTGGCACCGGAGGCCCGGTTGGCGATCTCGGCCCCGCCTCCTGAATAGAAGGTGGCCTTCAGGTAGAGGAGGGCGAAGTCGGTAAGGCCGGTGATCCCCATCAGCGCCAACAGTCGCGAGACCAGGAGCCAGGTGAAGGCGGGGTGGCTTCGGAAGTTGAAGCTGAAGATCCCGAGCAGCGCCTGTCGGCGGGAGGGACCCTGGCTCTCGGCGGGAGTGTCGGGCACGAAGCGCAGGGTCACGGCCAGTGCCAGCAGCACCACCGCGGCCACCGTCCCCAGGGCCAGCGACAGGTGGCCGACCGCGATGAGCTGCCCGGTGAGCAGGAACCCGAGCCCGGTGCCGACGAAGACCGCGAGCCCGTAGTAACCGGCCGCCCTGCCGCGCTCTCCCTCCGGCACCTGGTCGGGCAGCAGTCCCTGGTAGGCGCCCTCCGCGGTGTTGGAGCACACCTGAAGGGCGCAATAGGGGATCAGCAGCGCCCCGTAGCTGCCTGCCAGGGCCAGCCCCAGCAGGCAGACCACATCCCCAACGGTTCCCACGACCATGAAGGGCTTGCGCCGGCCCCAACTGACTCGGACCCGGTCCGACAGCGCCCCGGCGACCGGCTGGACCAGGATCGCCACCGCCGCACCCGCCACCGAGAGTGCGGCCAGCGCCACTCCGCGGTGGGCGGAGGGGATCGTCCCGACGATGAGCCGGGGCAGGATCAGGGCTCCCATCCCCTGCCACAGATAGTTGATCGCCACCCAGTAGGCGGAGAGAGCCATCAGCCGGCGGGCGGAGAAGCGTATCCCGACCCCGGAGAGGGGGGCCCCTCGAGAAGCGACCAGTGACGACTTGTCCACCATCGACCCACCTGCTCTTTCGGTGATCGCCCCGTCTCCGGTGGCGCAGTCTAACCGAGGCCGGCCGGGCGGCAGATCCGGCACGGGACCGCCACCGGTGGGATGATCCGCGCCGGCCCACCGATGGTTTTGTGGGCAAGGGCCACGAGGGCCGCGAGGGAGGGTTGGCGCAGATGAGGAGGTGGCAGTTGGCGGCGGCGGACGGGCGCAAGCTGGACGTCGTCGACGCGGGACCACTTGACGGGCTCCCCATCGTGGTCCACCACGGAACGCCGGGGTCGGCGATGCTGGCGCCAGAGTGGATCGCCGACGCGGAGTCGCGGGGCCTGCGCCTCATCAGCCATTCCCGGCCCGGTTACGCCGCCTCCGACCGCCGGCCCGGTCGCACCGTGGGCCAGGTCGTGGAGGACGTGGGCGCGGTCGCCAACGCCCTGGAGATCGTCCGGTTCGCCACCTGGGGGCTCTCCGGCGGAGGGCCCCACGCCCTCGCCTGCGCGGCCCTGATGCC
>DAHUYV010000023.1 GCA_027306885.1 Candidatus Dormiibacterota bacterium | reverse complement strand
GCAGCCCCTCGTCCAGGGTTGGCGGACCGGGATGGGCGCCGCGTCGGGGTCGCACCGGAGCCGCCCCACCCGAGTCGGCGAGCGCCGCCCGGCCACTTGGCACTCCCCTTAGGGCGTCTGCCGGTGGGCTTCACGGCGGTGCCCGGCTGACCAGAGCACACGGTCGGCGGCACACCGTTGCGCTCCACGACCCAGCTGCCGCGGGCGCCGAGATGAGCAACTCTCTGCCCGGTTTGTCCACCGGTGGCCAGGACTTTGTCCGAGCGAGCCCGGTGGCCCGCGGGCATCGCCGGTGGCAGGAGATGCGCCAAGTCCAGCAGGTGATGGTTGGAGGGGTAGGACCGCTTGGGCGCAAGCGGCTGGCGATGACGGGGCCAGAGGGCGACGGCAGCGAGCCTGCGTCATCGTCCGCCCTCCCCACGTTTCCGGGACCGCCTCCACTCGGGTCCGTCAACTGTCCGGCGACGGCGCGGGCGCGGAAGGGGAAAAGGGCGGGGCTCTCTGAGGAGAGCGGCCAGGAGCGGGGGGCCGAAGGGGGGGCCCCGCAGCGGGCTTCTGAAGCCGCCGACGGCCCGGCCGTCATCGGGGAGGAAGGCACGGCACCAGGTGGGGTCGGCGCCGATGGAGCTCGGTGGGCCTTGCCGTAAGCCTGGATGCCCGTCGCTCGTCTGCTCCTTGCGGCACCACCAGAGAGGGTGTGGCCCGTCACCACCACCCGCCCTCGAGGGAGCATGAGGTCTGGCCCCCCTCCTGCCATTCACCATCGCCAGGTCAGTTCGGGCCGGTGGTGCGGAGGCGATCCCCAGCTGTGGATGGGGTCCCGGCGGCGGAGGCTTGAGGGCTGTAACTGGTACAGAGCCACGTATCCGCTCCAGAGAATTGGTGGCTGCCACACGGCGACGGGCGTTCGGCATCTCCATACGATCTGGCCAAGTCGCCGCCAGTCCTCGTCCCGCAACCACTCAAGGAGGCCCCGGGATGTACCTACCGTCCCCGTCGTTCGTGAACGCCGGCGACAACGCCTGGCAGCTCACCGCCGCCACCTTCGTGGGCCTGCAGTCGATCCCCGGGCTGGCGATCCTCTACGGCGGGCTGGTCAAGCGCAAATGGGCGGTGAGCTCGGCGCTGTTCGCGATCTATGCCTTCGCGGCGGTGCTGGTGGTCTGGGTCCTGGCCGGCTTCAACGAGGGCTTCGGGCATCCGATGATCGGCCACCTGGTGGGTGTGCCCCAGCCGGTCCTTGGGGCGCTCAGCGAGCAGACCCGGGCCTCCATCCCCCTCCTGCACGGCCTGATGCCCAACTTCGCCTTCCCTCAGTCCTCCCTCATCTACTTCCAGTTCGTCTTCGCCGCCATCGCTCCGGTGATCCTGGCCGGCGGCATCTTCGGGCGGATGAACCTCAGGGCCTGGATGATCTTCGTGCCGATCTGGTCGCTGCTGGTGTACAGCGTCAACGCCTTCATGCTCTGGGGAGGCGGGGCGCTGGCCCAGATGGGGGTGGTGGACTACAGCGGCGGCTACGTGATCCACGTGGCCGCGGGGATCTCGGGGTTCGTGGCGGCGCTCATGGTTGGACCCCGAACGCTCAAGGACCAGCGCGACTTCAAGCCCAACAACATGCTGCTGGCGATCGCCGGCGCCGGCATCCTCTGGCTGGGCTGGAACGGCTTCAACGGTGGCGATCCGTATTTCGCCAGCTCGGACGCGGCGGCGGCGGTCCTCAACACCAACCTCGCCACCGCCGTGGCACTGCTCGCCTGGTTCTTTCTCGACATCGGGCTCAATCGCAAGCTCTCGGTGGCGGGGGCCATCAACGGCATGATCTGCGGGCTGGTGGCGATCACCCCGGCCGCCGGCTACGTCGACGGGGTGGGGGCGATCCTGGTCGGCCTCTTCGGCGCCGTGGTCCCCTGGTACACGATGAACCGCCTCTCCGGAAGGTGGCCGTTCCGCAAGGCCGACGACACCCTGGGGGTGGTCCACACCCACTTCCTCGCGGGGGCGGTGGGCGGGCTCATGGTGGGACTGGTGGCGAACCCGGCGATGGTCGTGTACCCCGGGACCGGAGGCACGGCTCCCGCTTCGATCGCCGGGCTCTTCTACGGCAACCCGCACCAGCTGGTGCTCCAGCTGCTGGGCCTGGTGGTGGTTACCGCCTACACCGGAGCGATGACCGCCGGAATCCTGAAGGCGATCAGCCTGGTGGTGCCGCTGCGGATGAGTGAGAAGGAGCTCGAGGCGGGTGACCGCCTCATCTTCAACGAGGAGGTGTTCGAGCTCCATCACCCGATCCCGCCTCCTGAGCCGATCGACACCCCGGCCGCGGTGGGCGTCGATCGGGCTCCGGCCCTCGGCTAGACCCCTGGGGTCCCCTCACCTCCTCCGGCCGCGGACCCGGGCCCCGGGGGCCCGGGTCCCAACCGGCCGAGATCGGAGAGGATCCCTATGACCTGGGGCGCCGTGAGCCACTGGCCGCTGCACGACCTGCGCCTCGGCACCGAGCGGTTGGAGTTGCGCCTCCCCGACCACGCTCCCCTTGAGGAGCTGGCCCTCGCCCACCTGGGGCGGCGGAGGCGCTCACCTCGGCCGTCCACGACCACCGGGCCTTCCGTCGGGTCTCCCACGCCCTCGGGCACGTGGAGAACGGCAGCCGACTGGCGTCCCGCCGCGGCCTGGTCGACCGCATGATCGGCCTGCGGCTGACCCGGGAAGAGGGGAGCGTCATCGCCGTCCCGGGATGGAGGTCGAGGGGTTGGAGGCCCCCCAGGAGCTGTTCGGCCCGGGGTTCCGCCGGCGGCCGGTCAGACCGCCGCGGGCTCGTAGCTGCGCTCGTCCAGGCTCCGCGCCGCCAGCGCTCGCTGGGTCTCCTCCAGCGAGTCCTGGTAGATCCGCCGGAGGTCGGGGGGCAGCTCCGCGCGGGCAAGCTGCGAGCTCACCTCAGCCAGCAGCTGCGGCTCCGCGGGCAGGGCGGGCATGAACCAGTAGGCGAAGTCCCGGGTGTACTCGGAGCCGCGCTCCACCAGGAGCCGGTCGACGGCCGCGAAGAAGCGCGGGATGAACGGCAGCAGGAGGTCGGGGCGGCGCGCCCCGGCGAAGCTCCGGCCCACCCAGATCGTCTCCTCGACGTTGGCGGATGCCTCCTCGGTGAGGTGATGGAACACCTCCTCCTTGGTCTTCGGGCTCGGGATGGCGGCCAAGGCCGCCATCGCCCGGACCTGGCCGGTGGCGGTTGAGTCCGCCCGCCGCATCGCCGCCACCTCGGCCTCCGCGACAGCCCCCCGGGCCGCCAGCGCCGTGACCAGCCGCCAGCGCAGCTCCAGGTCGAGCACCACTCCGGGCGGCAGGTTCCTCCCGGCGAGCATCGCCCGGTTTCGCTCGATCTGCTCGCTGGTGGTGGCTGCGGTCACCATGGCGCGCAGCCAGGCCATCTGGTCCAGCCCCCCGGGCTCGGTCCGCTCCAACGCCCGGGCGGCGGCGGCGGCCAGGCCGGCCTCGAGCTCGTCCCCGTGGGCGGGGGCCCCATAGTGGGATAGGGCGCCTTGGGCCTGGGAGAGCACCACCGGGATGAGGGACTGATCGGTCTCCGCCGGTAGGTGGGCCGTCACCATCGGCACGTAGCGGCTGGTGGGCAGCTCGCCGTCCCGGACCATGTCCCACATCATGTCCCAGATCACCGCCCGCGCCAGCGAGTCGTCGACCTGGCTCAGGTGCTGCTCAACCGTGCGCAGTGATTCGGGATCGAGGCGCACCTTGGCGTAGGTGATGGTGTCGTGGTTGGGGAGCACCAGTGGGGGGCGCTCCCGGCCCCGCAGCTGGGGCAGGTCGGTGCGGGGGCCGTTGAGATCAACCTCCAGCCGTTCCCGGAGGTGGAGGGCGTCGCCCTCCCATCCAAACACCCCGACCCCGAGCCGGTGGGGTCGCAGCGTGGGCTGGGCGGGGCTGGCGGACTGGACCACCACGGCCCGCTCCACAGGGGATCCCGGATCGCCCTCCAACTCCAGGCGGAGGGTGTTGATCCCGGTGGTCTCGAGCCAGGCCCGGCTCCAGCCACGGACGTCGCGGCCGGAGGCCAGCTCCAGGGCGGCGACCAGGTCGGCGAACTCGGCGTTCCCCTCCCGGTGCTCTTCCAGATGGGCGTGGATCGCCCGGAAGAAGGACTCCTCCCCCACCCAGGCGGCCAGCTGACGGAGCACCGCCGCTCCCTTCTGGTAGGTGATGCGATCGAAGTTCAGATGCACCGCTTCGGCGTCGGGCACGGCGGTGACCACGGGGTGGGAGGTGGTGTGCTGGTCTTCCTCGACCGCCAGCTGCTTGAAGGCGGTGGCCCAGAAGGTCCAGGAGTCCTCGAAGCGCGTGCCCCGGTCGGCGGCCACGGCGGACATGAAGGTGGCGAAGCTCTCATTGAGCCAGAGGTCGTCCCACCAGCGCAGGGTGACCAGGTCCCCGAACCACATGTGGGCCATCTCGTGGAGGATCACCTCGGCCCGCATGGAGCTCTCCCGCATCGAGGGGCGCCCCCGGTAGATCATCCGGTCGGTGATGGTGACGCATCCCGGGGACTCCATGGCCCCATTGACCTTCTCCAGGCAGAACACCTGGTCGTACTTGCTGAAGGGGTAGGGGATGCCGAACAGCTGCTGGTAGAAGTCCAACCCCTGCCCGGTCACCTCGAAGATCTCCTCCGCCGCCTTCTCCAGATCCTGCCCCAATGAGAGCGGCGCGTAGAGGGCGAGGGGGATGTCGCCGTGGCGGGTCCGGACCGCGTGGAGGCGGCCGGCGGCGATCCCGAGGACGTAGGGGGAGAGGGGCATGCTCTCATCGAAGGTCCACCACCTGGCGCCCTCGGCGTCGGAGGCGGCCCCGGCGCGCCCCGGCTCACCCGCGACCACCGTCCAGTCCTGGGGGACCCGGACCGCGATCGTGAACTTGCCCTTGATGTCCGGCTGATCGAAGCAGGGGAAGACCCGGTGGGCGTCGGCGGGCTCCAGGTCGGTGTACAGGTACCGCTCTCCGTCAGCGGGGTCCACGGCGAGGTGGAGGCCGAGCCCGGTCCGGTGGTAGCTCGAAGTGCCCCACACCTCGACGCGGTTGCTCTCCTCCAGAGGCGGGAGGGCGATGCGCTGGTCGGACCAAGCCTCCAGCGCGAGGGGGCCCCCCTGCCAGCTGATCCCCTCGACCTGGTCGAGCTGGGCGTCCATGAAGGTCAGGGCCCCGGGCACTCCCGCGAAGTCGAGCGCCACCCGGAAGGCGTAGCGATCCTGCCCCAGGGCGCAGTCCAACTCCACCCGGTAGCGGCATCCGCTGACCAACTGGGCGCGGGCCTCCGCCTCCCTCGTGGTCAGCGAGACGTTGTGGAAGCGCACCCGAACATTCTAGGCGGGCGCCCCGGGGGCTCCGTCGGCGCAGCTCGCCCACCCTGGCCGCACCACAAGGGTCGCTACTCCCGGCTGCTGAGATCGTAGGTGACGTCGGCCACCGCGAAGTCGGAGCGGCCCAGCAGCGCGGACTTGATGTGAAAGGCGCGGTGGTTGTGCAGCAGCTGGTTCCACCAGTGCCGGGCCACCAGCTCCGGCAGCACAACGGTGCACAGCGCGTCCCGGTTCTTGTCGCGGAACACCTGGAGGTAGCGGAGCACCGGCTGCACCACGGTGCGGAAGGGAGAAACCACGAGAGCCAGCTGGGGCCGGGGCAAGTCGTCCATGCCGACCAGATGGCCAGACACCCACTCGTCCCACTGCCGCTCCAGCATCTTGGCTTCCGCGCTGGGCTCCATCCCGAGATCGTCGGTGGTCGAGGCCCCGGCCACGCGGGGGGCGTCCTGAGCCTGACCGGTGGCCACGTGCACCGCGATCACCTCGTCGGCGATCTGCTGGGCGTAGCTCAGCGCCCGCTGGGCCAGGACGTCGAGTCCGGCGATCGGGACCACGGCGACCCGGCGGGCGCCGGGCCGGAGCGCGACCTCGGCGGTCTCCCGCCTGGGGTTGGCGGGGAAGCTGGCCACCACCACTCCCGGCCGGCGGAGGAGGGAGAACTTGAGCCGCAGGGCGCCGGGCCGGCGCAGCAGGTCCAGGTTGCCGGCGCTGGTGACGAACTCGGGGACCATCACGGTCACCAGGTGGTCGGGCCCCGAGGGTCCAAGCTCGTCGAGGAAGGCCAGGAGTTCGCGCGCCCCACCCGGCCGGCGGATCACCTCGAAGCGGGGCGTCCCCCCAGGGGTGCTCGCGCGAAGGAAGTCCTCGATCCGCGCCGCCAGCTCCGGGTCGCCCGAGGCGTCGATGGCGCTGAGGGGCCGGCCCAGTGCCACCCCGTAGAGCAGCGCCCGCCGGGTCGGGCCATCCAACTCACGGACCGGGACCACGGTCCGCTCCGGAGTCATCTGGGCCCGAAAGGTCGGGATGGCGGCGAGGTCGGAGCGCACCCCCTGGTAGTGGCGGCTGACGTACCAGAAGTAGGCGACGACGAGAGGGACGATGACCAGGACCACCCAGGCTCCGAGGTGGAACTTGACCACCAGCACGATCAGGTCCACCAGCAGCGTCGCGGCCGCCCCCACCCCGTTGATGGCCACGTTGCGGCGCCAATGCCCCTGGCGGCTCCGGAGCCCGTACCTCACGAGGGCCGTCTGGGCCAGGGTGAAGGCGGTGAAGACGCCGATGGCGTAGAGGTTGATCAGCCGGTTGGTGTTGGCCCCGAAGGCGATGATCACCACCACAGAGACCCCGGTCAGGACCAGGATCGCCGCCGAGTACACCAGCCGGTCGCCGTAGGCCCCGAAGCGGTGGGGGAGGCGATCGTCCCGCGCCAGGAAGGCGCAGAGCCGGGGGAAGCCATTGAAGCTGGCGTTCGCGGCCAGCACCAGCACCAGCATGGTGGCGAACTGGACCAGGTAGAAGAAGAAGCGGCCCGGTCCGGTGAAGACGTCCGCGGCGAGCTGGGCGAGGACGGTCGGGCTGCCCGACGGCTTGGGTGCCGCTCCGAAGATCAGGTCGATCATCGTCACCCCAAGGAAGAGGAACACCAGCATGGCGCCGAGGAGGGTCAGGGTCCGGGCCGCGTTGCGGCCCTGGGGGGCCCGGAAGCTCCGCACACTGTTGGAGACCGCCTCGATGCCGGTCATCGACGAGCATCCCGAGGCGAAGGCGGTCAGGATCAGGAAGGGGGTGAGGGCCTCGGCCGGGTGAGGGATGGGCGGATACACCCCGATCGCATGGTGGGCCGCCCCGGTGAGCCCCCGGATCGCGCCGACGACGATGAGGCACACCATCGCCCCTATGAAGATGTACGTGGGAGTCGAGAACAGGGCTCCGGCCTCGCGCACGCCGCGCAGGTTGCCGGCACAGAGCATCAGCGCCAGCAGCACCGACAGGGGCAGTCGGAGGTCGATGAGGACGGGGAAGGCGGAGGCCAGGGCATCAGCCCCCGAGGAGACGCTGACCGAGACGGTGAGCACGTAGTCGATCAGCAGGGCCGCTGCCGCCACCATCGCCGGCCACTTGCCGAGGTGATCGCGAGCGGCTGCGTACGAGCCTCCGTCCGCCTGACGGGTGAGCACCAGCTGCCGGTAGGAGAGCGTGACGAGGACCATGAGGGCGGCGATGGCGAGGGCGATGGGGAGCTCGAAGGCGAACGCCCCGACGCCCGCCAGGGCCAGCACCGTGAGGCCCGCCTCCGGCCCGTACGCCACCGACGAGAGGGCATCCGACGCCAGGGTCGGCAGCGCCCTCCTGACCGGCAGCCGCTCACTCTCCAGGGCGGAGGTGGCAAGTCTCCGGCCGATCAGGGCCCGCTTCAGGCGATAGGTGGCACGGGCGGCACCGGCGGTGGGCTCGTCCGCCCGCTCGGTGGCCACCAGGATTCCCTCGCGGCCCCGCCGGAAGGACCCGAGGTCCTCGCGCTTGATCACCACATATCGGTTGCCGGGAAGGCTCCCCGGCTGCGTGATCCGCTGCTCCAGGTCGGGGGCGCCTTCGGGTTGACGCTCGGAGCGCGGGTTGTCGGGGTCCGGTCCCATCAGGGGGAGGTAGCCTCGTGGAGGTTGCAGCCGGCCGGGCTGAGTCTGAGCGCTAGACCCCGTGGCGCGCAAGTTCGCCGGACGCGCGCCCTCGGCCCTCGGGCCGGTACCGTCGCAGAGATGCGAGTCGCGAGCGGGCGCCTGCCCCATGACGCTGCCCCAGCCCCCAACCGCTTTGCCTTGGCGATGGCCGCCGGGGTCATCAGCCTGGCGCTGGCCAAGGCGGGCCAGGGCGCCGCTTCAGCGGCGTTCCTTGCCGTGGCCGCCTTGACCTACCTGGAGCTGTTGGTCCGGGAGGGGGCCCAGCTCGTCCGGTCTCCCTCCGGGTACTGGCGGGGGCTGGCCGAGCCCCGCCCGACCCTCGGGGCGTTCGCCTTCACGATCTCGAGCTCGGTGATCGGCGCGCGACTGGCCGGCCTGGGTGCCGTCGGTCCCGCGGCAGCCCTGACGGGGGTGGGAGCCTGTGCCGGGGTCGGCTGGGCGGTTGTGACCACCCGCCGGTGGGGAGGTTGGAGGCGGAGGCCCCTCTGGTTGGGGGAGGCGGGCGGGACCTGGCTCCTCTGGCCGGTCGGGGTGCTGGGAGCGGGTGCCGGTCTCTCTTCCCTCGAGGTGGCCGCCCACATCCACGCTCCCATCCTCGGGGCCCTCGGGCTGGCCCTTTGGGCCGCCGGCGTGCTCCTCTACCTGCCGCTCGCCGCCGCCCTAGTGTGGAGGCTGGTCCACCGACCAAAGCTGGCCGAGGTCGGCCCCTCCTATTGGATCCTCAGTGGGGCCGCCTCCCTCGGCGGCCTCTCGGCGGCGCTGGCCTCCGCCGACCCCTCAGTCGCGACCCTCTGGCGCGGAGCGGCATCGGACCTCGCCCCCGCCGGCGCGGGGTTGCTGGCGCTCGCCGCTGCCGTCCTCCCACTGCCGGTGGCTGTGACTGCTACCCGGATCCGCCATCGGCAGCATCTGCTGGGGGCCCCCAAGGAGTACTGGGCCGCGGTGTTTCCGATCGGAATGGGCTCCCTCACCTGTCTCACGATCTCGGCGGGAGGGGGGTGGCTGGCCAGCTTGGGCAGGCTGGTGGCGCTGCTGGCGGTGGCCGCGTTCATGGCCGAGCTCGCCCGCTCGGTCTGGGGCATGCTGTTCCCCATCAGCGCACCGCCGGAGGGGCAGATCCCCAGCTCACCGGAGGCCCCGACGCTCCCTCAGTAGGCGTATCCACCGCTTGAGCTCGGGCTCGCCGAGGCACCGGAGGTCCCGGCAAGGCTAGGTGTGGCGACGAACCAAATGCCCCCAACGCCCTCGCCGGTGCTCTGGTCCGGACCGGTGTCGCCGGAGTAGGTGTAGAGGGGATGGCCGTTGTACTCCACCTGATGGCCGTCGGGGCCGTCGAACACGGTCAGGTTGCCGCCCACCCCGGAGGGCGCGCTGACCGTGCTGGCGCTGGTGGTCAGGGCCGGCCACAGCGAGGCGCAGCCCCCAGTGCAGGTCACCTTGGTGGCCCGGTCCTGGGTGTTGTAGTAGAGGGTCCGGCCGGCACTGTTGGTGAGCACCGTCTCAGGGCTGCCGTTGACGGCCACCTTGGCGACCCGGACCAGGGACGCCGCGCCGCCGGTGCTGCGGTGGCTGACCGGAGCGGCCCCACCACACCCAGCGATGGCCACCGTGGTCAGAAGGGCCCCGGCCCCCGCTGCCATGGCTCCCCGCATCCGCCATCGCAGCACGGCTCCAAACCCAGATCCCAGCGTGTGGCGGGCGCCCACCTGCACTGAATGCGACATGCTGATCGCCTCCTGGCACCGACTTGCCCCCCGCAGGGCTAGTAAACACCAAGACGGCGGCCTTCGCCACTCACGGCCAGGGCCCCGGTGCCGGCGCCCCGAAAGCAGGCGTTCGGGCTGCGAGTGCTGGGGCGCCGTGTCAACCTTGTGCTGATCGCTCCGCCGAGGGCGCCCGGCCGGCCACGGTTCCGAGGCGCCACCGCGGGCTGAGGTCCGGGTCAGGGGCCGGGCTCGACCTTCCACTGGAGGAGTGACGGCCCCTCCCGGGACGACAGCTGCCTTGACGCCTCCTCAGCGTGACGCAAGGCCCGCAGGAGGTTGCCGCCGGCCAGCGCCAGGCATTCCTGATCGCTCCAGTGCCGCCCCTGCAGTTCGCTTATGAGTTGTGGGTAGCAGGAGACATCCTCCAGCCCGACCGGGGTCTGGTCGGTGCCGTCGAAGTCGCCTCCCAGACCCACGTGGTCGATTCCCGCCACCTCGCGGACGTGCTCCACATGGTCGGCGACCTGCGCCAGCGTCGCCGGCGGGGCCGGGTGCTGGTCGATCCACAAGCGGGATATCCGCTCCCGGTCCTCCGGCTCATCGGGCGATAGCCCTCTTACTTCCATCTGGGCCCGGAGCTCCAGCCCCCAGTCGCGACAGGCGGGGGAGACGAACTGGGGGACGAAGGTGACCATGCAGACGCCCCCGTTGGCCGCCAGCTGCGTGAGGATGGCGTCGGGGACGTTGCGAGGGTGGTCGCAAAGTGCCCGCGCCGAGGAGTGCGAGAAGATCACCGGGGCCCGGCTGACGTCCAGCGCCGCCTGCATCGTCGCGGGGGCCACGTGGGAGAGGTCGACCAGCATCCCCAGGCGCTGCATCTCCGCGACCACGGCCCGCCCGAAGTCGCTCAGCCCACCCACAGCTGGCTTGTCGGTGGCGGAGTCGGCCCAGGGCACGTTGTCGTTGTGGGTGAGCGTCATGTAGCGGACTCCGAGCCGGAAGAGGGTCCGGAGCACCCCCATGGAGGAGGCGATCGATTGGCCGCCTTCGGCACCCAAGAGACAGGCGATCCGTCCCTCTTCGAAGTCCCGTTGGATGTCGTCAGCCGTGGCCGCCAGGGCCAGCTCCTCGGGGAACCGGGCGGCCATCCGATGAACGAAGTCAATCTGTTCCAGGGTGCCGGCCACCGCCCTCCCGGCATCCCAGGACGAGGGCACGTAGACCGACCAGAACTGCGCCCCCACCCCTCCGCTCCGGAGGCGGGGAATGTCGGTGTGCGTCTCGGCGCCCACCGAGCCGATGTCCAGCCGGTCGAGGTCATACCCGAAGCGGGTCCGCATCACCCAGGCGAGGTCATTGTGGCCGTCGATCAGCGGGGCTTGGCGCAGCAGCTCCCGGGCGGCCGCCGCCCTCTCATCCACCGGTTCCAGTTCGGCCATGGTCTCCGTATGACAGGGCTCCGGCCCGGGCGGGCCGCTCGCGCGCCAGCTCGGCGCCCGCCCCGATGATATGGGGTGTCCCGAGTGCCACCTCGGAGTGGGTTGCTCTGGAGCCAGGGGGAGGAGCCGATGCCGCCGCCGACCGGGACCCCGGACAACGCCCCCGGCGAGCCCACCAACTTTGAGGTGGCGGTCGTACTCAACACCCGGCGGCTTCACCACCCGGCCGCCACCCAGGCCCGCCGTCTCCACCTCCTGGAGGTGGCGGGTGTCCCCAATGCCAGGTGGATGCCCGTCGGTCCCGAAACGGGTGCGCAGGGGGCCGCCCGAGACGCCGTCCGCCAGGGGGCGAGGCTGGTGCTGGCGGGGGGCGGCGACGGCACCGTCCGAGCGGTGGCGGCCGGGATCCGCGGGAGTGGCGCGGCCCTGGGCATCCTGCCTCTCGGCACCGCCAACGTGCTGGCCCGAAACCTCGGAATCCCGCTGGACCTGCCGTCGGCGGTGCGGCTCGCCGTCTCCTCGCGGCGGCGGCGCGTCGACCTGGGCGAGACCGGGGAGGGGATCTTCACCGTGGCCGTGGGGATAGGCTTCGACGCCCAGATGCTGGCCGGTGCGGTGGCGGCCGCCCGGCGCCACCTGGGGGTCCCGGCCTATGTCCTGTCGGGCCTCCGACACCTGGGCGATCCCAGCTTTGAGGTGGAGCTCTGGATGGATGGGGCGCCTCCTCTGCGCCGCCGCGTGGCGGCGGTGCTGGTGAGCAACGTTCCCCGCCTGCCGCTGGGGATCACTCTGGATCCCGAGGGGCGGCTGGACGATGGGAGACTTGAGGTGGTGGCGATCCAGCCTCGAGGGCTGGCGGGCTGGCCGAAGGTGGCCGCCGGGCTGCTGGGGCGTCGCCGGGGGCGGTCGGTGGAGCGCTTCCACGTCTCCAGGGTCCGCATCCGGGCCAGCGGCTCCCATCCCCGGGAGATGGACGGGGACCCCATCGCAGCCGGGGCGGAGCTCTCGGCCTGGGTGCTCCCGGGCGAACTGGAGGTCGCCGCTCCGGGCTGAGGGCCGAGCTGACCGGCGGGCTCCCGAGCGGCCGCCCCAGCTGAGAATCACCCGCACGGGCGATTGTGGGTTGCGGCCGACCTTGATATCCTCCCCTAAACCTACCGGGGTTCCACGCCAGTGGAAGCCGGGGAGAGGCACAGGGGAACAGGAGGTACCAGGTGTTCAAGCGCATACCCAGCTGGCCGGTGTGGCGATTTGCGGCCGTGGCCGCCGCCGCCTCGCTGCTGATCGCCGCCTGTGGCAGCAGCAGCCCGACAGCCCAGCAGTCCAAGGGCGGGACGGTGACGTACGCCGAGCTGGCGGCGACGCCCCCTAACTACATCTTCCCGATGATGAGCGGTCCCTACTTCGGCAACCAGAACCTCTACCAGTTCTCCAACCAGATGTTCCTGCCGCTCTACTGGTTCGGCGACCACGGCCAGCCGGTGTTCAACCCGGGCCTGAGCGTCGCCAACCCCCCGGTGTTCACCAACAACGACAGCGTGGTGAACATCACGCTCAAGCACTGGCAGTGGTCGAATGGCAAGCCGATCACCGCCCGGGACGTGATCCTCTGGATGAACCTGCTCAGCGCCGCCACCGACCCCAACGCGCCCGCGGTGGGCAGCAGCAGCTCCCCCGGCCCCGGATGGGGCGCCTCGGTCCCGGGCGGGTTCCCCGAGAACGTCGTCTCCTACCAGCAGACTGGCACCTACTCGCTGACCCTCAAGCTCAACTCCTCGTACAACCCCACCTGGTACCTCTACAACGAGCTCAGCCAAGTCTTCCCGCTGCCGCAGCAGAGCTGGGACAAGCTCTCCTCCTCGGGAGCGGTGGGCAACTACGACAGCGCCGCGCAAACCCGGGTGGCGCTGCCCAACACGTCGCCATCCTGGTACGTGCCGGCGCATCCCGGCGGCGCGAACACAGGCGCGCTCGGGGTCGCCCAGTTCCTCAACCTTCAGTCCGAGAATGAGAGCAACTACGCCACCAACCCGCTCTGGCAGGTGGTGGATGGTCCCTTCCGGCTGGCCCAGTTCAGCACCAACGGCTACGTGCGGATGGTGCCCAACAAGAGCTACTCCGGCTCACCCAAGCCTTCGATCTCGGCTTTCGTGGAGCAGCCCTACACCACCGACACCGCCGAGTTCAACGCGCTGTTGGCCGGCAGCGTCACCATCGGCTACATCCCGACCCAGGATCTGGCCAGCCGGGCTGGACTCGCCAAGCAGGGCTACAGCTTCGCCCCCTGGTACGGATATGGCTTCGTGTTCTTCCCCTACAACTACACCAACCCGACGGTTGGACCGATCTTCAAGCAGCTCTACTTCCGTCAGGCGTTCCAGTCACTGGTCAACCAGCCCCAGTACATAAAGCAGTTCGATGCCGGCTACGCCAACTTGGAGAGCGGACCGGTGCCCACCTACCCGGCGGGCAACAAGTTCGAGAGCCCACTGGAGAAGGCGGGGCTCATGTACCCCTACGACCCGAGCAAGGCGGTCAGCCTGCTGCGGGATCACGGCTGGACGGTGGTGCCGCAGGGCACCAGCTACTGCTCCAACCCCGGCACCGGGGCCAACCAGTGCGGGGAGGGGATCGCCGACCACCAGCAGCTGAGCTTCAACCTGCTCTACGCCACCGGCAGCACCGAGGCCACCAACGAGATGGAGGCGCTGCAGTCGACCGTCCACTCGGTGGCGGGAATCAACCTCACGCTCTCGACCCAGCCCTTCCAGCAGGTGATCGGTACCGCCTTCAACGGCTGCACCCCCGCCACCCCCTGCACCACCTGGCAGATGGCCAACTGGCTCGGCGGTTGGACCTACGCCCCGGACTACCTGCCGACCGGCGGTGAGCTCTTCGCCACCGGAGCTGGCAGCAACGGCGGGGACTTCTCCGACCCGACCAACGACGCCAACATCCGGGCCACCCACACCGCAACCAACCAGAGCGCGGAGATCACCGCCCTGTACAAGTATCAGGACTACCTGGTGAAGGAGCTGCCGGTCGTCTACCTCCCCGACACTCCGCTCCAGCTGACCATGTACAAGAGCAACCTGAAGGGCCTTGTGCCCCAGGACGGGTTCGGAGTCATCTACCCCCAGGAGTACTCCCTGGGCTGAGCC
>DAHUYV010000100.1 GCA_027306885.1 Candidatus Dormiibacterota bacterium | reverse complement strand
CAGACCTGCCGGGACCAGGAGGCCCCACCCCTGATCAGGGCGGCCGGAGGCGAGAGGTTGATCAGCCGAGCAGGTTGATCAGCTCACGCTCACGGGCCGCATCCAGGCCAACCGGGAGCGGCCGGGGATGCGCCAGCTCATGCTGGTGAACGTCCAAGATGGTGCGCGCCAGCGGCCGAGGGCGAAGCCCCGCCGCCAGCGCTCTGCTGGCGTCGGCCGCGAGCATGCCCCCGCCCGGACCCCTCCCCTCCCACAGCGGGAGATCCCTGGCCGTCACACCTTTGCTCGAGAGCACGTCGGAGTCGAGCCAGACCAGCTCGCAGTCGGGTGGCCCGACCGCATCCACCACCGCCTTGAGGAAGTCCGCGAAGGCGAAGGGGGGCGCCGGGGATGCGATGTGGAACGTTCCCGCCGCCCGGCCGTGGGCGAGGAGCAGCACAAAGTCGGCCAGATCCCGGGCGTCGATGACCTGAAAGGGGTTGTCCCGTGGCTCCGGCGCCAGGATCCGCCCACCCCTGGCGATGCGCTCGACCCACCAGGTGAACCGCCCGGTGTGGTCGAAGGGGCCGGCGACGTACGTGGGCCGCACCACGCTGACCGGGACTCCGCGATCCCCGGAAAGCCCACCGTCAGCGCGGGTGGCGCCGAAGGCCGCCCACGCCGCCTCCTCGCAGAGCGCCTTCAGTCCCCCGTAGGTCTCGTCGGTGACGCTCTCGACGCCGGGATCCCGGAGGCGGGCGAGCGGCGCATCCTCGTGGAAGCCCGGCTGCACAGATTGGTCATAGGCCGAGACCGAGGAGATGTGCACCAACCGCCCACCCCTGCCCCCGAGAGCAGCGGCCAGATCGCGGACCTGGCGGGGGAGGTACGCGGAGCAGTCGATCGTCGCGTCCCACTCGCCGGTCGCGAGCGCGGACAGGTCGGAATCACGGTCGCCGAGGCGGTGCTCCACCTCCGGGAAGAGGTGGGGATTGGTGCGGCCCCGATGGAAGAGGGTCAGCTCGTCCCCCGCGGCGACCGCTGCTTCGACAATGTGCCGGCCGACGAACTGGGTTCCACCGATCACCAGGATGCGCATCCCAGAAGGTTAGCGGGCGGGCCCCGGCGCTCACCTCGCTGCAGGATTGGCGCCACGTCGCAGACGGGGCCCCAGCCTTCGTTTTGGCGGTCCCATCCCGAGGGTCGGGACTTGAGACTGGCATCCTGCCCGGTGCCGGCGGAAGTGCTGAAGTGGCGCCACCGCTCTGTTGCATCCACCCGGGCGCCCAACGAGATGATCGACGAGGGCCGGCGAAGTCGCGGGGCCCGGGTTGGGCCCCGCCCGTCGGCGCGGCCGACCTCCCCGGACCAGTGCGTCGAACGGCTTCACCCGACCTGGTGGCGCCGCGCCGGAGAGTGAGGGCCGCCGCCCTGGCGGCCACGACCTCCGCGAGCGGGGGCCAGGAGGGGCCGCCACTGACGTCAGCCGCTGGTCCGCGACACCCCGAGCCCTGCTCTGGATGGACCGCAGACGTCAGGGGAAGGTCAGGCGGGCGTCAGCCGGACTATGGGTATCTCCCGATCGGTCTTCTTCTGGTAGCCGGC
>DAHUYV010000010.1 GCA_027306885.1 Candidatus Dormiibacterota bacterium | reverse complement strand
GACGCCGCGCGCCGCCCTCCGCTGCACCGAGGCGGCCAGCAGGAGCGCCGGGAGGGAGGAGGGCACCCCGTCCAGCGCTGAGGTTCGTTCCGGCTTCTCCTGGCGCTTCAGGTGCTCCCAGCTGCGGAGGAGCTCGCCCTCGTCGGCCGGCTGCGCCCCGCCAAAAACATGGGGGTGGCGGGACACCATCTTCCCGGCGGCGGCCGTGGCCACTTCCTCCAGGTCAAAGGCCCCAGCCTCGGCGGCGATCGCGGTCTGCATGGCGACCTCCACCAGGAGGTCGCCGAGCTCCTCGGCCAGCGCCCTCCTGTCACCGGCCTCGACCGCATCCGCCGCCTCGTAGGTCTCCTCCAGCAGGTAGGGCAGCAGGCTGGCGTGGGTCTGGGCGGCGTCCCAGGGGCACCCGCCCGGGGCGCGCAGGGTCGCCATCAGCTGGAACAGCTGCTCCAGAGCGACGGCCGGGCCCCCGCTCATCCCCGAGCCGCCCCCGCCGCCACCGGGGCGGCTCGGCGCTCCGCCAGGCGACGCAGGATCGCCAGAAGGAGCTGGGGCCAGTCCGGGCCGGCGGAGGCAAGCTCCAGGCGCAACTGGTTGGCGCCGGCGGAGAGCGCCGGGAAGCCCTCCTGCAGGCTGCGCAGGTCCAGCCCGTGCCCGGGCTCGAAGCGCACCACCACCTGCCCAGGCCCGGACTCCACCACCGCCGCCCCGGCCGCCGCGGCGGCGAGCCGGACCCGCAGCCCGATCAAGAGGTTCTCGACCTCCGGCGGTCGCGGCCCAAACCTCTGGCGCAGGTTGCGGGCCATCTCGTCCAGGCCGGCGTTGTCGGTGGCCCCGGCCAGCTGCTGATAGACCCTCAGCCGCAGCCGCTCGTCGCCGATGTACTGGGGCGGCAGCAAGCTGCGCAGCGGCAGCGCCACGGTCACCTGGGCCGGCGACTCGGCCAGCTCCTCCCCCTGGGCCTCGAGCACCGCCTGGTGGAGCAGATGGTTGTACATCTCAATCCCTACCGCCGCTATGTCTCCATGCTGGGCCTCCCCCAGCACATTGCCCGCTCCGCGGATCTCCAGGTCCTTGAGCGCCAGCGTCAGTCCGGAGCCGAGGTCCTGGAGCTCGGCGACCACGTCCAACCGCTGGTCGGCCTGCTCGGTCAGCGAGCGGTCGGGATCGTAGAGAAAGTAGGCGTAGGCACGCTGTCCGGAGCGGCCCACCCGGCCCCGAAGCTGGTAGAGCTGGGCCAGCCCCAACCGCGAGGCGTCGTCCACGACCAGGGTGTTGGCGTTGGGGATGTCGAGGCCATTCTCGATGATTGTGGTGCAGCACAGCACGTCCACGTCCCCGTTGCCGAACTCGACCATCACCCGGGCCAGCTCGCCCTCGTCCATCTGCCCGTGGGCGACCGCCACCCTCGCCTCGGGCACCAGCCGGCGCACCAGGTCGACCTCGCGCAGCATCGTCTGCACCCGGTTGTGCACGTAGTACACCTGCCCGCGGCGGGCCAGCTCCCGACGGATCACATCCTGCACCAGCTCCTCGTCCTTGGCGGTGACGTAGGTGCGGATGGGCAGCCGGCCCTCCGGGGGGGTGCGGATCACCGAGAGGTCGCGGATGCCCGCCAGGGCCATGTGCAGCGTCCGGGGAATCGGGGTGGCCGAGAGGGAGAGCACGTCCACCGCCGCCCGCAGCTGCTTCAGGCGCTCCTTCTGCATCACTCCGAAGCGCTGCTCCTCGTCCAGGACCACAAGGCCCAGCTGCTTGAAGCGCACGTCCCTCTGCAGCAGACGATGGGTGCCGATCACGATGTCGACCGTGCCCGCCGCCAGGCCGGACAGCACCGCCGCCGCCTCCTCGTCCGAGCGCAGCCGGGAAAGCTGCTCCACGACCACTGGGAAGGCCCGAAGCCGATCCTTGAACGTGAGGTAATGCTGCTGGGCGAGGACGGTGGTCGGGACCAAAACGGCCACCTGCCACCCCCCCTCCACGGCCTTGAAGGCGGCCCGCAGGGCGATCTCGGTCTTGCCGAAGCCGACGTCGCCACACAGCAGCCGGTCCATCGGCCGGCCGGCCTCCATGTCGCGCTTGATGTCGTCGAGCACCAGCATCTGGTCCCGCGTCTCCTCATAGGGGAAGGACGCCTCCAACTCCTGCTGCCAGCGCGAGTCCGGGGAGAAGGCGTGGCCCTCGGCGCTCTGGCGTCGGGCATACAGCTCCACCAGCTCCTCGGCGATCTCATCCACCCGGCGCCGAACCGAGCGCCGGGTCCGCTCCCACTCCCCGGTGCCCAGCCGTGACAGCTGCGGGTGCGCCCCAGCCCCACCCACGTAGCGCTGGATCCGGTCCAGGTGCTCGGCGGGCACGTACAGCCGGTGACTGTCCGAGTACTCCAGCTGCATGTACTCGCGCTCGCCCTCGTCGTCGCTCACCCGGCGCATCCCAAGGAACCTGCCGACCCCGTGGTCGCGGTGCACCACCAGGTCTCCGGGCTCCAGGTGAAAGCGGAAGAAGGCGCTGTCGGCGGCCCCCGGCCCCGCCTCCCGCAGCCGGCCCCCGTGGCTGGACTCGGCCCGGTGAACGGCGCGGATGAGGTTGGAGGCGCGTCGCTTCTGGGCGCCGAAGAGGTCAGAGTCGGCAAGCACCGCGAGGCCCACTGAGCCCAGCACCAGACCGGAGCTCAGGTCGCCGGGCGCCACGGTGAGGCTGCCGCCGCCAACCCCGGTGATATCGAATTGAAACTCCGACTCAAGCGCCGGCCTCAGCCCCATCTCCTCGGCCAGCTCCACGACCCGGGACTCCTGCAGACCAATCTGCAGGACCGCTCCCGGGCCCGCCTGGAAGGCGGCCACCCACTCGCGGAACGCCTTCAGGTCGCCGTTGAACGAGGGGGCCGCCGCCATCCCGAGGTCCGCCATCAGGGCCGGGCCCTCAGCCGGCTCCCGGCTCAGGTCGAGCCAATGCGAGGCGGTCAGCCGGCCGTCCAGCTCTGAGAGCGGCGCCAAGCCCACGGGCAGGTTTCCAGGAAGCTCACCGCGAGACGCCTCGGCGTCCCGGATGGCCGTCACCTCGGTGACCCAGGCGGCTGCCGACCGCTCCAGCCGAGGCCAGCGGTCAGAGATGAACACCGTGTTCCCCGGCAGGTGCGCCAGCAGGGTGTGTTGGGGCTCCGCCAGAAGAGGGCCCAGGGTGTCCAGGGATTCCGGCAGGGCCCCCGCCTCCAAGAGCGCCAGCTCCCTGTCCCACCGCTCGCGCACGTCCTCCCGCAGGGGCCGAAGGTCAGTGGCGGCGAGCCGCTCCGCCGCCCTCCGCAGCGCGTCGACGTCGACCGGAAACTCGCGGGCGGGCATGAGGGCCACTCGCTCCAAGCGCGCCCGCGAGCCCTGGGTCTCGGGGTCAAGCCTCCAGATCCCGGCCACGGTGTCCCCGTCCCACTCGGCGCGCCAGGGCCGGTTGTCGAGGGGGAAGCAGTCGACGATCCCCCCGCGCCGCGAGAAGTCGCCCGGAGCCACCGAGATCGACTCCTGGCGGTACCCGGCCTCCAGAAGAAGGCGGGCGAACTCCACCGGAGCTATCTCAGTGCCCACCTTCAGCTCGGCGAGCCAGGAGCCGACCCAGCCCGGCGAGAGCGTGGGGCGCAGCACCGCCTCCGCGGACGTCACCACCACCCTGGGTGGCCCGGCCCGGAGCTGACCCAGGGTCCCGAGTCGGTGCCGGGAGACCGCCGCCGCCGGCGCTACCCGGTCGAAGGGCAGGACGTCGGGGGCGGGAAAGAGGCTCACCTCACGGTCCCCGGTGCCCAGCCAGGTGCAGACCTCGGAGAACGCCTGCTCCGGCTGGTCCACCAAGAGGCAGACGGGCCGTCCCAGCAGCCGGAGGCAGAGGGCGGCCACGAGAGCGGCGCCGCCATGGGTGAGACCGCCGAGCCGGCTTCGCTCTTCGGGCCCGTTGGCCCAGCTGGAGAGCCGAGGGCCGAGCCCCAGGGCCACCAGCCGGTCGAGCACGGTCGCGGGTGGCGCCTCAGCTCCCATCGGTCCGCCTCGGGTCTCGGTTGAACTCGGCCATCGCCGACTCGAAGCCGCGCTCGGCCACCGCCAGCACGGCGTCGGCGGCGCGCTCGCAGGCCTCGTTCAGGAGGGCCGCCTCCTCACCCTCCGGCTGGCCCAGCACGTACTCCACCGCGTCGACCCCTTCGGGGGGCCGCCCGATCCCGATCCGGACCCGGGCGAACTCCTGAGAGTGCCAGTGCGCCTGCAACGAGCGGATCCCGTTGTGCCCGCCGGGGCTGCCGGCACGGCGCAGCCGCAGCCGGCCGACTTTCAGATCCAGATCGTCGTAGACGACCAGGACGTGATCTAGGCTCAGCCGGAGCTCCGCCGTAAGCCGCGCCCCCGCGACCCCGGACTCGTTCATGAAGGTACGGGGCCGGGCCAGCACCACTTCTCGGCCCCCGGATCGGACCCTCGCTGTCCAGGACGCCGTGCGGCCACTGCGCAGGTGGCCGCCCAGCCGCCGGGCCAGCAGTGCCACCACCCGGGCTCCCGCGTTGTGGCGCTGCAGCTCGTAGTTGGGACCGGGGTTGCCCAAGCCGAGCACCAGCAGCGGGCCCTGCGACTCCCCTGTGAGCTCTCCGAGCCCCAAGGGGCTGGTGGCCGGCCTGGAGGCGCTTCGGGCGGTGGGCCACCTCAACTCGGGGCGGCCGGGGCGAGGTCTGGCGCCAAGGGCGCCTTGGCCCCCCTCCTCTCCGCGTCGAGGGACAGGAGCCTGCGGGTGGAGCTGGTCATCCGCCGAGCCTCGGCTGCCCCATGGTGGTCATGGCCCAGCAGGTGCAGGAGGCCGTGCACCGCCAGGAGGCGCAGTTCGTCGGACCAGCTGAGCTCAGCCTGGTTCCTGGCATCCGCCACCGAGATGACGATGTCCCCCAGATCGCCACGCAACTCCTCGGGCACGACGAACCGGGCGCCGGTGTCGGCGGTGGCGGGGAAGGCGAGGACGTCGGTGCCCTGGTCCACACCGGCGAACCGCCGATTGAGCCGCCGCACCTCCGAGGGGCCGGCGAGCCGACAGTTCACCTGGCCCTGGGCGATGCCCAGGGCCTTGAGGGCCAGTTCCAGGAGGTGCTCGAGGTCAGCCTCCCGGACCACCTCGCGCTGCTCCCTGCTGAGAGCGCGAGAGAGGATCACGACCGCGCGGGGCTCCGCGGCTGGGCTCAGACCTGCTTGGCCCGCCGCTTGCGCGCCGCCATCGTCTTCTTCTTGCGACGCACGCTGGGCTTCTCGTAGAACTCCCGGCGCCGCACCTCGGTCAGGATCCCGTTCTGCTTGATCTTCTTGTTGAAGCGGCGCAGGGCGCTCTCGAACGATTCCCCTTCCCGCAGCTTTACCTCCGACAGTGGAACTCACCTCCTCTGGCCTGGTCTCCTCCGCGCGCAGCTCGACGGCGCGGCGAAAGAGGATTGTATCGGCCCCGCCAGGAGTGACGCGGGCGCGATCACCGCCTCAGCGGGGCCCGGCGACCGCCTGGGGCCCCAGGTGGGCGGCCAACAGCTGCCGGGCCCGCGTCCGGTCCTCCTGGAAGAACATGTGACCCCGGCCCCGCAGCCACTCCAGCCGCGCCCCGGGGATCCGCTCCGCCAGGAGGGCCCCGTTCCCCGGTGGCATCACCCGGTCGGCGGTCCCGTGCAAGACCAGGGTGGGCGCCCTTATCTGGTGCAGGAAGTCGGCGCTGTCATGGTGCCGGATCGCGGCCCACTGGGCCGCGAAGACCCCGGGACGGACCGGATGGGTGGCACGCCAGCGCACCGCGTCCTCCACCACCTCGGGGTGGGTCTCGGCGAAGCGGCGCTCGTAGAGGACCCGGCAGGCGACCCGATAGGCCAGCCCCGGCTCCTTGGCATCACCCCCGAGCAGGAGGCGGGTGTCCTCGGGATCGGCCCGAACCGCAAGACGCCCCCCTGGCCCGGTGCAGCCCAGCACCAGTCCGGAGACCCGGTCGGGGTGCAAAGCGGCGAGGTGCTGGGCGACCATCCCCCCCATTGACACCCCGAACACGTCGGCAGTCCCGGCGGTCAGCCCACCGATCACCGCGGCGGCGTCGGCCGCCAGGAGCGGCATGGTGTACGGCCCTGGGGTGCCGTCCGAGCCTCCGAGGCCACGCTGATCCAGCACCAGGCACCGCCAGCTCGAGGCCAGCTCAGCGATGTTCCACACGAAGGCGTGATGATCCGTGCCGAGGCCGGGGATCAGGAGGAGCGGCGGCCCCGCTCCCAGCTCGTGAACAGCGAGCTCGACCCCCGGCTCCACCTCCACCCTGTGGGTGATGCTCTCCTGGGGCCAGTCCACGCACTCATGGTAATGGGGCGGGCTGTACCGTCCGAATCCCCGAAGAGGAGCGCCGCCGTAGCGCGCGGCGGGCGGCTTACACTCCGGCGGTGCCGGTTTACTTCGCTCGGGGCGGGCAGATCGGGCCGGGGGGCGAGATCGAGCTGCGGCATCGCCAGGCATGGCATCTCTTCAAGGTCCTGCGAGCGCGCCCCGGCGAGGTGGTCACCGTGGTGCTGGACGACGGCCTGGAGCACCAGGTGCGGCTGGCGCAGCTGGGCCCCGACATGGTCCGCGGCCAGGTGGTCAGCTCGCGCCCATCGGCCAGTGAGCCGCGCTCGGCGATCCATCTGGCCCAGGCGATCCCCAAGGGCTCAGGGATGAACGAGGTCTGCGAGCGGGCGGCCGAGCTCGGGGTGGCGGCGATCTGGCCACTGCTGACGGAGCGGACCATCCCCCGTGTTGCCCCCGCCGCCGGGCCGCCTCGGGTCCGGCACTGGCAGGCGGTCGCGGACGAGGCGGCTCAGCTCGCCGGTCGCCGGGTATCCCCCACAGTCCAGATCCCCATGGCCCTGGCGGCGGCGCTGGCCTCGCTTCGGGAGCAACTGCCCGAGGCCCAGATGCTGGCCTGCCACGCCGCGGAAGCGCTGGTCTCGCTCGCCAGGGTCGCCTGGGACCCCCTCCTGCCGACCGTGGTGCTGATCGGCCCGGAGGGCGGATGGGCCCCCGGCGAGCTCTCCCTATTCGCGGCCTCCTCCGTGACCACCGTCTCACTCGGGCCGCGCAATCTGCGGACCATCCTGGCGGGATTGGTCGCGGTGACGGTGCTGCTGGCACGGGCGGATGACCTGGAGCCCGCTCTCCCGCCGGCAGGGGCCCGATGAGCATCCGCTTCTCTCGCCAGTGGCGCACCGCCACCTACCTCCCCCCCTTGGGCGAGGTCTCGCAGCGCCCGGTTCGGATGCGAGTCGAGTTGCGCCGCGACCCCCTCACCGGGCGAAGCGGGCGGCTGGCTCACTTCCAGGGGTTCCGCCTGCGGCGGGCCGACCTCAGCGCCGAGGTCGCCTCCAGCCGGCAGCACTGCCCCTTCTGCCCGGAGCGGGTGCTCCTGGTCACCCCCCGGCTCGGGCCGGAGGTGGCGGCCAGCGGCAGGATCGTGGAACAGGACGCCGTGCTCTTCCCCAACCTCTCGCCCTACGACCGCCGGAGCGCGGTGATCACCCTCAGCGGCGCGCACTTCCTCGCCCCCGAGGACATCCGGCCCCATCACCTGGTGAACGCCCTGTTGGCGGCCCAGCGCTACCTGACCGCTCCCGGGGTGGTCCGGCGGGCCGACTTCGGGCTGGTCACCTGGAACTACATGCCGCTGGCCGGCGCCACCCAGGTGCACCCCCA
Source organism: Candidatus Dormiibacterota bacterium (assembly GCA_027306885.1). Lineage (GTDB taxonomy): Bacteria > Chloroflexota > Dormibacteria > Aeolococcales > Bog-877 > JAJYXT01. Next base: position 32,401 of record DAHUYV010000010.1, on the reverse strand, counting down.
CCTGCAGGTCATCGCCACCGACCGTCCGGGCACGCTTCTCGAGGAGGAGTTCAGGGCCAGCCGCAACTACCGCCGACGGACCGGTCGGCTTTTCTGGGAGGAGTTGCTCGAGACCGAGCGCCAGCTGGGGGAGCGCTGGATCGGGGCCGGCCGCCACACCTCGTGGCTGACGCCCTTCGTGTCGCGCAGCGTGGTCTCCGACCTCCTGGTGGTCTTCCCGGGTCAGGGCAGCCTCAGCGGCCTGACCCAAGCGGCTCTCGAGGAGTTCGCCGAAGGGCTGTCAGCCGCGCTCCAGCTGCTGGCGGAGGACGGGGTCGTCAGCTTCAACCTCGCCATCTACCCCGCCCCCTCCGGCCAGGTCGACCCGCCGCTCTGGCTCCACGCCCGGCTCTCTCCGCGGATCCACTTCAACCCTCAGATAGGCGGCTCCGACGCCACCGTGTGGCAGCACCTGCTCGATGAGCCCTTCATGGTGCGGAGCCCCGAGCGCCTCGCCGAACTGCTCCGGCCGGGACTGCGGGCCGCCCTGACCCTGGCCTGAGAACCATTCGGGGCGACCCCGAGGGGCCGCCCCGCAATGGCGTCAGCTCTTGGCGGTGCCCGCCTCCAGCACCTGCGGCGCGGCTTCCGCCTCGATGCCGACCGGGATCCGGCGCGGCGCCGGAGCCTCGACCCGAGGCAGATGCACGGTCAGGACCCCGTTCTGGAAGGTGGCCCGGATCTCCTCCTCCTTGACGTCGGAGGGGAGGGTCATCTGCCGAACGAACGAGTACCGGGCGCGCTCGCGGCGCAGGTAGGTCCCCTCGGCCTGGGTCTCGTCCACCTTGCGCTCGCCCCTCAGGGTCAGGACCCCTTGGTCGGCGGTGATCTCGACCTCCTCCGAGGAGAAGCCCGGGATCGAAGCCTCGATAACGAACTCCCGGTCAGTCTGCCGGATGTCCAAGGGCAGGTAGGTGGTGGGAACCACCGCCGTGCCGCCCCGTGCCCCCCCGGCGGTCAGGAGCGGGGTGCCGTTGTAGGTGTCGTTGACCCACCTGGCCAGCTCATTCTGAAGGGTGAAGAGATCGCTCCACGGATCCCAACGTGCCATAACTCAATACCTCCCAACTCATTTTTCGCAGCGACGATCGAGGGGAGATTCGCGAATCCCAACTTGTCTGTACCCATTGGGCGCCCGCTCGAAACCTTCAGATCCCGATCGCGTCCTTCAGGTGCTCGAAGAAACCCCGCCGCACCGGGTGGGGCTTGCCGTCGGGGGGGGCCAGCTCGCGGAGCAGGTGCCGCTGGCGCTCGGTGAGCTTGCTCGGGATGACCACCCGGAGACGCACCACCTGGTCTCCCCTACGTCCGGTGCGGGGATCGGGTGCACCTCGGCCGGGGATTCTGAGCTGCTCCCCGTACTGGGTCCCCGGCTTGACGGTGACCGTGGCCGGCCCATCCACGGTGGGCACCTCCACGGTGTCCCCCAGGGCCGCCTGGGACACGGTGATCGGGCACTCGTAGATGATCGTCATGCCCCGGCGCACCAGGAGATCGTGGGGCCGGACGTTGATCACCAGGAAGAGGTCGCCAGCCATCCCTCCTCGGGGTCCAGCCGCCCCCTCGCCGGGCACCCGAACCTGCATCTCGTTGTCCACGCCGGCCGGGATCTGCACCTCGATCGTCTTGCGAGCGTCCACCAGCCCCTGGCCGTGACAGGTCGTGCAGGGGGACTCGACCACCTGGCCCTCACCCCGGCACCGGGGACACGGCTCAACTGTGACCATCTGCCCCAGCAGGGACTGCCGGACCCGCTGCACCTGCCCACGGCCCTGGCACTCGGTGCAGGTGGACGCTGAGGTCCCTTGCATGGCTCCGGTGCCCTCGCAGTCCGGGCAGGGCGAGGGCTTGTTCACCTCGAATGCCCGAGTGACCCCCTTGATCGCCTCCTCGAACGTGATGTTGACCTGCAGGCGCAGGTCGGCTCCCCTTCTCGGTCCGCTCCGGGGACGAGACATCTGCCCGCCACCGAAGAACATGTCGAAGAGGTCGAAGGCGGACTGGAAGTTGAACGCGCCGCCCGAGGCGAAGCCGTCACCGGCCTGGCCAAAGGTGTCGTACTGCCGCCGCCGAGCGGGGTCGGAGAGCACCTGGTAGGCCTCCCCCACCTCCTTGAAGCGGTCCTCGGCCTCGGCGTCGCCGGCGTTGCGGTCGGGGTGGTACTTCATCGCCAAGGTGCGGTAGGCACGCTTCAGCTCGTCAGGGCTGGCCCCCCGCTCCACGCCCAGCACCTCGTAGTAGTCACGCCGGGTCTTGGGCATCAGCTCCCGTTTCCCGCCGAATCCGCCGCGGCCCCGCCACCATCCTGGAGGGTCGCCTGATCACCCCGACCCGGGGCCTCGTTGGCGCGTCCAGCGACCGCCACCTGGGCCGCCCGCACCACCCGGTCGTGGACCCGATACCCCGGCAGGTACTCGGCGACCACCGTGCCCTCCGGTGCTTCACCTCCCGGAACCGTGGCCACCGCCTCGTGCAGGCGGGGATCGAAGGGAGCCCCGACCGAGGGCACCCTCTCCACTCCCTCGGAGAGCAGCGCCTCCTCCAGCTGACGCACGGTGAGGCGCAGCCCCTCGGCGACTCCGTCGCCGGCCTGCTCTGGGATGTGGGACACGGCCCGGGCCAGGTTGTCGATGGCGGGCAGGATCGCGCGGAGCAGCCCGGCGGAGCCGTACCGGGTCAGGTCCTGGACCTCCTGGGTGCGCCGGCGCTTGTAGTTCTCAAAGTCGGCGGCCAGGCGCAGGTAGGCGGCCCTGGTCTGCTCCAGCTCCTCAAGGACCCGATCGCCAGACCCCGGTTCCTCCGGTCCCGGACCGGTCGACCCCTCGGCGACGATCTGCTCCCCCTGATCCGCGGGGCGTTCCACCACGACCTCCTGATTTTCGGCGTCCATCGGTCAGGCCAGCACCCGGGAGAGCGCCTCCCCGGTGACCTGAGAGATCAGCTGAAGCCGGGCCGCGACTCTCGCGTACCGGATCCGGGTCGGGCCCACGACCCCGACGGTTCCCCACAGCTGCTCTCCGACACGATAGCTGGTCAGCACCAGACTGCAGTCCTGGAGCTCCTCCAGGGTGTTCTCGTGGCCGATCACCACCTGCATCCCACCCTGGGGCGCCAGCTGGTTCACGACCGCCGCCAGGATCCGCTGCGCCTCCAGGACTTCCAACACCACCCGCAGGCGGTTGGGGTTCTCGAACTCCGGGTTGCGCACCAGGTTGCGCACGCCGTCGTGCAGCACCAGGGAGGACCGGCTCTCCAGCTGGCGCAGCCCGGCGGCGACCTCCAGGATCAACTCCCGGGGCACCGACGCCGGCATGGTGGCGACCTCCAGCTCGCCGGCGTCCTTGCCGACCCCGATCCGGTTGACGATCTCGGTGATGCGGTTGAGCCCGGCCTGATCGTGATCGGCGCTGATCTCCGTCGTCCGCTGCTGCACCCGCTGGCCGCTCCCCACCACCACCACCAGGGCGTGTCCGGGGCGAGTGAGCACGACCTGACAGTGGGTGAGGCGACTGCCCTGGTCGGCGGGCCCAGTGACCAGGGCCACGTTCTCGCTGAGGCGGCTGAGGGTCGCGGCCGCCAACTCCAGGATCGCCTCGACGTCAGGCTCCGCCTCCTGGAAGCGCTGCCGCACCTGGCGCTTCAGTCCGGGCTCCACGATCTCCTGCGGCAGGAGGAAGTCCACGAAGTACCGGTAGCCACGGTCGGTGGGGATGCGCCCCGCCGAGGCGTGGGGCTGAGAGAGGAAGCCGTCGTCGACCAGCTCGGAGAGCTCGTTCCGGATGGTGGCCGAACTCAACTCCATGAAGTACCGGGCGGCCAGCACGTGGGACCCGACCGGAACCACCGTCTCGGTGTAGTCCGAGACCACCGCCTGAAGGATCCGCTGCTTGCGCCCGTCCACTACCTCAACCATCCCGAAGCCTGCCCGGCTTAGCACTCCCACCGCCTGAGTGCTAAGCGCAGTCTAACACCGATGTTCGGGGTCCTCGGCCCCTGGCCGCCATAGAATCGCGACATGGCGACCCGCACTCCCGGCGACGCGGATCGCTCCCCGGCGGCGCGCGCGCTGTCGCTGAACCCGTTCCGCCAGCGCCACCCCACCGAGACCACCCGGGAGGAGCTGGCCCGCCGGGCCAGCATCCGGGAGGTGGTGTTCGGCATGCAGGACGGCCTGCTCACCACCCTCGGGCTCACCACCGGGGTGGCCACCGCCACGGCCGGGGCCGCCGTGGCCCACACCACCATCCTCCTCGCCGGGATCGCCGGGGCGCTGGCGGGGATGGTCTCAATGGGCACCGGCGCCTACCTGGCGACGGTCGCCGAGCGGGACCTCCGCCGAGCCGCCATCCACAAGGAGCGGGCAGAGCTGGAGACCCAGCCCCAGGAGGAGCACGACGAGATGGTGACGATCCTCATGTCTCGCGGGGTGCCGGCCGCCACCGCCGAGGACCTCACCCGCGAGCTGGCTCGCTTTCCCCAGCTCTGGGAGGAAACCCACATCGAGAAGGAGCTGGGCATCCCCAGCGAGGGCCACGAGAGCCCCGGCCGCGACGCCCTGGTGATGTCGGTCACCTTCCTCCTGGGGTCGGTGGTGCCCATCGTCCCCTACACCGTGCTCAACGGGACTTCGGCGGTCCTCCTCTCGCTGGCGATCTCAGCGGTGGCGCTGGCGGCGGTCGGGGCCGGGAAGTCCCTGGTGGTCGGCCACGCTGTCTGGGAGGGTGCTCTCCAGGTGCTTGGAGTGGGCTGTGGGGCCGCACTGGCGGGGTATCTGCTGGGGGTGCTGCTGCCCCACGTCTTCGGGCTGCGGCTCCCGCCCGCCTGATCAGGCCACCGCCAGCTCCAGGGTGAGCCGGTCCAGCACGTCCATCCCCTCTGGGGTGGCCTGCACCCGCCGGCCCTCCAGGAGCAGCAGGCCCTGCACCGCCAGCCTCCGACCGGCCTCCAGCTGGCCCGGGGTCGACAGCTCCACCCCGCTGGTGAGGCGGAGCCCCAGCGCCAACCGCTCCAGGGCCAGCTCGGAGCCCGCCAGCCACTCCCGACCGCGCAGGCCCATCTCCCCAGCCGCCACCGAGCGGACATAGGTCGCCGCGGCCCGAAGGTGCCAGTAGCGCACCCGCTCCCCGACGCCCACGATGCCCAGAGCAGCCGCCGCGGACCTGCCGAGGAACCCGTGGGCCCCACAGCCGGCGGCGAGGTAGGGAGCTCCCGTCCAGTAGTTCAGGTTGTGCCGCGACTCGGAGCCCGGCCGGCTGTAGTTGGAGACCTCGTAGCGGTGGAGCCCGGCCCGGGCCAGCGCCTCCCTCGCCAGCTTGCCCTGCGCCAGGAAATCCTCCTCGGCGGGGGCCGGGACCGCCCCGTTCGCCACCCAGCGCTGGAGCTGGGTCCCCGGCTCGACGGTCAGCTCATAGCAGGAGATGTGGTCGGGGCCATGGCTCAGCAGGCGATCCAGCCCCCGGGCAAAGGTGGCGGTCGGCTGGACCGGGATGGCGAATATGAGATCGCAGCTGAGGGCCGGGATCGCCGACTGGCGCAGGGTCGCCACGGCGGACTCCGCGGTGCGCGAGTCGTGCCCGCGCCCGAGCCAGACAAGGGTGTCATCGTCAAGGCTCTGGACCCCTAAGGAGACCCGGGTGACGCCCAGATCGGCCCAGGCGGCGGCCGTCGCCTGGGTCACCTCTTCGGGATTGACCTCCATGGTGACCTCGCAGCCCGTCTCCAGTCCGAAGCCGGCCTCCACTGCAGCCAGAAGGCGGCCGAGCCGGCCCAGCCCGAGGAGTGAGGGGGTGCCGCCCCCCAGGTACAGGGTCTGGAGCGGCCGGGGCGCAGCGCCGCTGGCACTCATCCAGGCCAGCTCGGACAGCAGGGCTTCGAGGTAGCGGTCCTGAAGCAGCGCATCACCGACCACGATCGCGAAGTCGCAGTACGGGCAGCGGCGAGCGCAGAAGGGCAGGTGCAGGTAGAGGGAGCGAGGCGGCTGGTCGGGCGCCTCAGCGGTCAAGCGACAGCACCGCCATGAAGGCCTCCTGGGGGATCTCCACGCTGCCCACTCGCTTCATCCGCTGCTTGCCCTCGCGCTGCTTCTCCAGCAGCTTGCGCTTGCGGGTGATGTCCCCGCCGTAACACTTGGCCAGCACGTCCTTGCGCAGGGCGGGCACCGTCTCCCGGGCGACCACCTTGCCGCCGATCGCAGCCTGGAGGGCCACTTCGAACAGCTGTCGGGGAATCACCTCCCGCATCCGCCGCACCAGCTTGCGGCCCTGGCCCGCGGCCTGGGCCCGGTGGACGATGGTCGACAGCGCGTCGACCTGGTTGCCGGCCACCAGAACATCCAGCTTCACCAGCTCCTCGGGGCGGTACCCCGCCAGCTCGTAGTCCATCGAGCCATAGCCCCGGCTGCGCGACTTCAGCTGGTCGTAGAAGTCATGGATGATCTCGCCGAGGGGGAGGTCGTAGGTCAGCACCGCGCGCTCGGCGGCCTGGTACTCGAGGTGCCGAAACTCACCTCGCCGCTCCTGGCACAGTTCCATGATGCCGCCGAGGAACTCCCTTGGGGCCACGATCTCGAGCTTCACCCGCGGCTCCTCGATCGAGGCCACCTGGGCCGGGTCCGGCATCTGGTCGGGGTTGTCGACCTCGACCTGGCGACCGTCCCGCAGGTTGACCCGGTAGGCGACCGAAGGCGCGGTGGTGATCAGCTGCAGGTTGAACTCCCGCTCCAGCCGCTCCTGGACTATCTCCATGTGCAAGAGGCCAAGGAAGCCACACCGGAATCCGAAGCCCAGGGCGGCCGAGGTCTCCGGCTCGAAGGCGAGGGCGGCGTCGTTCAGCTGCAGCCTGTCGAGGGCCTCCTTGAGGTCCTGGTAGTCGTCGCTGTCCACGGGGAAGAGCCCCGCCCACACCATCGGGCTGGCCTGCCGGTAGCCCGGAAGCGGGCTCAGGGCCGGGCGCCCCGCCTCGGTGATGGTGTCGCCCACCTTGCTGTCGCGCACGTTGCGGATCGAGGCGATCAGGTAGCCCACCTCGCCCGCGGCCAGCTCGTCCACGGCCTCCATCCCCGGACGGAAGCAGCCCACCTCATCGACCGTGAACACCCCGCGGCCGGCCATCATCTGGATGTGGGTTCCGCCGCGCAGGGAGCCCTCGAACACCCGAACGTAGACCACCACCCCCCGATAGGGATCGTACTTGCAGTCGAAAATCAGCGCCCGCAGCGGTAGTGAGGGGTCGCCGGTCGGCGCCGGCAGCTGGGTCACCACCGCCTCGAGCACCGCGGCGATCCCCTCTCCGGTCCGGGCCGAGACCCGAAGGCACCTCTCCTTGGCGATCCCGATGATCGACTCCACCTCAGCCGCCACCAGGTCCGGCTCGGACTGGGGAAGGTCGATCTTGTTGATGACCGGGACGATCTCCAGGTTCAGCTCCAGCGCCTTGTAGACGTTGGCCAGGGTCTGGGCCTCGACGCCCTGGCTGGCGTCCACCACCAGGAGCGCTCCCTCGCACGCCGCCAGCGCCCGGGACACCTCGTAGGCGAAGTCGACGTGCCCCGGGGTGTCGATCAGGTTGAGCTCGTAGTCGGCCCCGTCAGCGGCCCGGTAGGGCATGCGCACCGCCTGGGCCTTGATGGTGATGCCGCGTTCACGCTCCAGGTCCATGGTGTCCAGCACCTGTTCGGTCATTTCCCGCGGGGCGACCGTGCCGGTGGCCTCCAGCAGGCGGTCCGCCAGGGTTGACTTGCCGTGGTCGATGTGGGCGATGATCGAGAAGTTGCGGATGCGCGAGGGTGGAGCTCCCATCTGGACCTCGATTATCGCGGCCACCCCTGGGCACGCCCTTATCCTGAGGCGGAACGGCCCGCAGGCGCCCCTCCCGGGCGGGGCCCAATGGGGAAATGCTTTGGTCACCTCTGGAGGCACGGGCGCTCCCGGGGGGGACGGAGGTCGGGCGGAGCCCGGGCTCCGGGTCCGCCGAGCGCGCCGGATCGAGGAGCTGGAGGCGGTTGCCGAGCTCCAGGCCAGGATCTGGGGCTCCTGGGAGGTGGCCGCCCCGGCCACCCTCCTCAAGGCGATGGCCGAGGCCGGCGGGCTGGCGCTGCTGGCCTGGCTGGGCCCGCGTCCGGTCGGGTTCGTCTTCGGGTTCACCGGGCGCGACCGGGAGGGCCGGCCCTACCACCGCTCGCACGCGGCGGGGGTACTCCCCGAGGTCCGTGACAAGGGGGTGGGCCGGGCGCTCAAGATGGCCCAGCGCCGGCACTCCCTGGCCCTGGGGCTGGACCGCATGGTGTGGACCTTCGATCCCTCCCAGCTGCGCAACGCCCACTTCAACCTCCACCGGCTGGGCGCGGTCGCCCGGAGCTTCCACGCCGACTACTACGGGGTGCGCACCGACGCGATCAACCAGGGCCGGCCATCGGACCGACTGGTGGTCGAGTGGTTCCTGGACCGCCCCCGTCAAGTGGAGCTGAACCGGGTGCGGCGCCTGGCCGGTGCCCAGCTTCGAGTTCCGGAGGAGCTGGCGGCCGAGCGGTTTCCCGCCCCCGCCGCCCACCGCCAGCTGCGCCGGCAGCTGGTCGCCGCCCTCGGTTCGGGAATGGCGCTGGTCGACTACGATCGCGAGGCGGCCGCCTACTCGGTCGGCCCGCTGCCCTCGTCCTTCCCGCCGCCGGCGGAGTGATGGGAGAGCAGCTCCAGCTCCCGCATCACCTCGAGCTCACCACCGTACTGCGCCTCCGGCAGCGCCTCCAGTTGAGCCGCCACCGCCGGCAGCCCGGCCAGCCGGGGCAGGGCCCCCTGCAGGAGGAGCTGGCGGGACGCCGGGTAGGAGACCCCGCCCAGGGCCCGCAGTAGCGCCAGGTGGCGGTTGCTGAGGGCCCGCCCCCGGGGCTCGCCAAAGCGCTCGCGGGGAAGGCCCACCTCGACCGCGGGCTGGCCCGGGGACCCCAGGGCCTCGCGCAGGAGGAGCTCCTCCAGGGGGACCTTGGGAAGCAGGTCGGAGAGGTCGACCTCGCTCACCGCGAGGTCCCTGAGCCCGGCTCCCCGCCCTCGCCCACCCGCCCGAACCGGGGGGATAACCGGCCGCGGTGGAGGTCCCACCGAAGTGGGAGGACGGTCCCCGCACCGCGACCGGCGCCGCTCACCGTACGACCTGCAGGTCGCAATTCACCGCCCCGTGACCCGTGTGTCACCGAAGCTGCAGGCGGTCGTGACCGGGCGCCCCTCAAGACTCCCCCAGGATGCGGCGCGCCACCTCGGCGACGTCGGGTGGCCGCTGCCCGGGATGGCTGTGCACCCGGTGGCTCATCACCATCGGCGCCACCTCGGCGACCTCGGCCAGGCTCACCCGGGACACCCCGCGCAGGGCAGCCAGCGCCTGGGCGGCCTTGCGGGCCACCAGGTCGGCGCGGTGGCCGTCCACCTCAAGGGCGATGGACAGCCTGGCGATAGCCTCCAGCACCGGGCGGTCCACCTCCACCCTGGAAAGCGCTGCCATCGCCGAGGCGATCCGAACCCGCTCGGACTCCTCCTCCTCGAGCCAGGCGGCGTGGAAGGCGTCGGGATCGTCCTCAAAGGCCTCCCGGCGGAGCACGATCTCCACGCGGGCGGCGAGGTCGCCGATCCCCTCCACGTCGACGCACAGACCGAACCGATCCAGAAGCTGCGGGCGGAGATCGCCCTCCTCTGGGTTCATGGTGCCCACCAGGATGAAACGAGCCGGGTGCCAGACCGAGATCCCCTCCCGTTCCACCACGTTGACGCCCATGGCGGCGGCGTCCAGGAGCACGTCGACGATGTGGTCGTCGAGAAGGTTCACCTCGTCGACGTAGAGGATCTGGCGATTGGCCTCGGCCAGGACCCCGGGCTGGAAGCGGCGCTGCCCCGAGTGGATCGCGGCCTCGATGTCTATGCTGCCGACCACCCGGTCCTCCGAGGCATTGATGGGCAGCTCCACAACCCGCATCCGCCGGGCCTCGGGGACCAGCTCCTCTCCGGCGGCCCGGCGCGCCTGGCAGTCCAGACAGAGGCGGTCAGACTCGGGATCGCACCCGTAACGGCAGCCGCTAACCATCTGGAGCTCCGGCAGCAGCCGGGCCAGGGCCCGCACCGCCGTGGACTTGGCGGTACCCTTCTGTCCCCGGATCAGGACCCCACCGATGCTGGGGTTGACGGCGTTCAGCTCGAGGGCGAGGCGCATCTGCTCCTGGCCCACCAGGGCCGTGAACGGATACACAGATCTGATCTGACTCACGTCCCGATTGTCGCAGAGGGCCGCCCCGGCGGTCTCAGCGGGGATGGCCGAGCCGACCGCACCTCCAAAGGCGATCAAGCTCCCCGGCGGAGCGCCTCGGCCACCGGGCGGAGGATCCCCTGCTCGGAGACGTCGAAGAGGCCGCAGTACTCCCCTCCCAGCCGACGGCTGAGGTCGGCGCAGGCGTTGAAGCTGTAGCCGGCGAACTCCGCCGACAGATCGGCGGAGGGCAGCCCTGGGTGTTCGCGGGAGGTGTCGATCACCACGGTGCGGATCCGCTCCCGGCGGATCTCCTCGGCGACGATCTGAGCCTCGCGCAACGGTTCATCCCCACGCAGGCTGATGTTGCCCCGCCCGTCGCTGATCAGCACCAGCAGCGGCAGCACCTCCGGATCGCGCCGACGCTCCGCGAGGATGAGGTCCAGCGCCTTGGTGAGGCCGTGGGTGAGAGGGGTGGTGCCGCCGACGGCGAGGCGGCTGAGCTGACGCTCGGCGAGGTCCACGCTCCCGGTGGGGCGCAGAACCACCCTCGCGGAGCGCCCGGCGAAGGAGATCATCGCCACCCGGTCGCGGCGGACGTAGGCCTGGCGGAGCAGCGCCAGGATCGCGCTCCGGGTGGCGTCCATGCGCTGCTCCGCATCCATGCTGGCCGAGGCGTCCACCAGGAAGACGATCAGATTGCCGATCCGCCGTTGGCGCACCTTCTGGCGCAGGTCCTGGCTCTCCAGTCGGATGGCCCGCTGCCCCTCATCCCCCGAGCGCTCCCGGCGTTCGATCTGGTGCGGTGCCGCCGCCCTCAGGGTGGCGTCCAGCGCCAGGTCGGTGGTCCGCTCCTGCCAGCGGGCGCTGACGTAGCGACCCCGGCGATCGGCGGAGCTGGTCTGGCTCCGCCGGCCGGAGCCGCGGCGCCGGCGCCGCTCTCGGGGAACCTGGAGCCGCCCCGCCTCAAACCGCTCCTGCACCTCGACCTCGGCGGCGGTCGGCGCGGCCGCCGGCCCGGCGGCGGTGGCCCCCTGCTCCGAGACCGGCTGGGCCCCCGGAGCCGCGGTCGTGGAGCCCTGCGCCTCCTCCCCCCCGGTCTCCGCGTCGGCTTCCCGGGGCTCGCCGGGAGCGCTGTCGTCCCCGGGGCCGACCTCGGCGGTCGACGGCTCATCCCCGGCCTGGCCGGCGGTCGGCACCCAGCTCCCGGGCACCCGCCGCCGGTGCACCAGCGCCAGCTCGGCCACCTCCAGCAGGTCGGAGAGGGTGGCGTTGTGCGCGGGCACCGAGACCTGGCGGAGGGCGGAGAGCGCCCTGGCGGCCCGGACCATAACCAGGTCGGCACGGTGCCCGATCACCTGCTGGTCGACCGCCAGCCGCGCCGCGGTCTCCACCAGCTGCCTTGGAGCGGCGACCTCGGGTAGCCGATGGCGGGCCTTGCTGATCAGATCCTGCAGGCTGCGCTCCTCATCGCTGGCCCCCGCCGGCTCATGGTCGAGCTCCATGACCCGCACCCGGGCCGCCGGGTCCCGCAGCCCCTCGACGTCCACGCAGAGGCCGAACCGGTCCAGGAGCTGAGGCCGGAGATCCCCCTCCTCGGGGTTCATCGTGCCCACCAGGATGAAGTTGGCCGGGTGGCTGGCCGAGATCCCCTCCCGCTCCACCACGTTGCGACCGCTGGCGGCGGCGTCCAGGAGCACGTCCACCAGGTGGTGGTCCAGCAGGTTCACCTCGTCCACGTAGAGGACCTGGCCGTTGGCCTCCGCCAGGACTCCCGGCTGGAAGGTGGCGGTGCCGGTGCGCAGGGCCGCCTCCAGGTCGATGGTGCCGACCACGCGGTCCTCTGAGGCCCCGAGGGGCAGGTCCACGATCGCGGTCGGGCGCAGCTCCGATTCCAGCACCTCGCCGTGCGCCTGCCGCGCCGCGCACCTGTCGCAGAGGTCGCCAACCGCGGGCTGGCATTGGAAGGGACACCCCACGACCACCATGCGGGGAGGCAGGACCGAGGCCAGGGCCCGGGCCAGCGTCGACTTCGCGGTGCCGCGCTCCCCCCGAATCAACACCCCACCGATCCTGGGGTCCACCGCCGACAGGAGCAGCGCCAGCTTCATCCGCTCCTGGCCCACCACCGAGGTGAACGTGGGGCCCGGGCGCGGTGCCGCGCCCGCCGGGGCTGAGGTCAAGCCACGCCCTCCGTCGACGCCCCCGCCATCTCACGGACCCAGACCCGCGGGAGGTCGCGCGCGACGATCTCATCCTCCCACTCGACCTCCAGCGCCATCCCACCGCCAGGACCCGTCGGGGCCGGCGGGAGCGCGAGGAGGGCGACCGCAGGGTTGCCGGCGTCGTCCCATCCCGAGGCACCGACCACCTCAAGGGCCTCCTCGGAGCCGGAAACCCGCAGGCGCGGCCGGGGTGCCGACGGCGGTCCCGGGGCGCGCAGCAGGAGCAGGAACCGTTGCCCCTCCGGGAGCGCCAGGGGACCCAGCTCAGCCGCCGCCTCGTGCAGCGTCTGGCTGGAGCACAGCACCAGCGCCTGGCCGCGTCCCAGCGGCATGGAGCCGTCGACATCCAGTCCGTCGGAGAGGTCCATGCCGATATCGTAGGTGCGACGGCAGGCGAGGGCGGTGCCCGGAGGAGGCGAGGTGGCAGACGCGGCGGCGCAGGCTCTCGGATTCATCGGCGGCACCGGGCCCCTGGGGAGCGGCCTCGCCCTTCGCCTGGCCGCCGCGGGGCAGGGGGTGCTGATCGGCTCAAGGGACCCGGCCCGGGCCGCCGAGGTCGCCGCCCGGCTCAACGCCGCGCTCCCGCCGGGCGGTCGTCCCCTGAGTGGCGCGGAGAACCACGAGGTCTGCGGCTGCCCTGTGGTGGTGGTCGCGGTTCCCTACCAGGCGGTGGTGGAGACGATCAGCCCTCTGGCCCCAGCCCTGGGCGGCCGGCTCCTGATCTCCACAGCGGTTCCGATGGAGTTCGTCGGGGGCAGGGCGGAGCCGCTGCGGCCGGGGGCCGGCTCGGCCGGCGAGGAGCTCGCCGCGCTCTGCCCCGATTCACGGGTGGTGGGGGCGTTCCACACCGTCGCCGCCGGTCAGCTTCTGAACTTGGCGCAGCCGCTGGACGAGGATGTCCTGGTGAGCGGCGACGACCCCCAAGACCGCCACATCGTGTCCCATCTGGTGGGGCTGGTGCCCGGCCTTCGCCCGGTGGAGTCCGGGCCGCTGCGCTCGGGCCGGTTCTCCGAGGCCCTCACCCCTCTGCTCCTCCAGCTGAACCGCCTCCATCGCGCCCACACCGGGATCCGCATCACCGGGATCTGATCGGCGGCAGCCAGCCACCATGGGCGTCCCGGTCGACGACTCACCGGGTGCGCTCAGATGTGGATGGCGGCTCCGTCGGCGGCCAGCACCGCCTCCTTCAGGCTCTCGCTGAGGGTCGGGTGAGCGTGAACCAGCGCCTCGAACTGGTCGGAGCGCACCCCCGTCCAGGCGGCCATCACCATCTCCGGGAGCAGCTCGGTCACCTCCGGGCCCACGGCGTGGGTGCCGACCAGACGGCCGCTGGAGGCATCCACCACGGTCTTGACGAAGCCCCCGGTTTCGCCCATGGCGATCGCCTTGCCGCTGGCGGTGAAGGGGAACTTGCCGACTCGCACCTGGAGTCCGCGCTCTTTCGCCTGGGCCTCGGTGAGGCCGGTGGAGGCCACCTGGGGCTGGCAGTACGTGCAGCGCGGGACGAGGTCGGCGTCGAGGGGGGCCACCTCGCGTCCGGCGGCCGTCTCCACGGCGATCACCCCCTCGGCGCTGGCGGCGTGGGCGAGCAGCGGCGGGCCGGTGACGTCGCCGATCGCGAAGACGCCGGGTATGTTGGTGCGCTGGTGGGGATCAACTCGAATCACCCCGTTCTGCAGTTCGATACCCACCTCCTCGAGCCCGATCCCCTCGACGTTGGCGGTAACCCCGGTGGCGGTCAGCACCATCTCCGCCTCCAGGGTGTCGCCCGACTCCAGGTGCAGCCTCCAGCCCTCCGCCGTCCGCTCCGACTTGCGGATCAGGCTGCCCGCCCTGACCTCGATCCCCCGGCGCTGGAACTGGCGGTGGACCTCCTTGGAGATCTCCTCGTCCTCCTGAGGCAGGATCCGGGAGAGGGCCTCGACCACCGTGACCCGCACCCCGTAGGTCGAGTACACGTCGGCGAACTCGGCTCCGATCGCCCCCCCGCCCACGATCAGGCAGGACGCGGGCAGCGTGCGCAGCTCCAGCGCCTCCCGGTAGGTGAAGGTGGAGCGCCCGTCCGGCTCCAGTCCCGGCAGCACCTTGGGCCGGGCGCCGGTGGCGATGATGATCTGAGAGGCGGCCACGGTCTGACCGGAGGGCTGAACCTCGATGGTCTGCTCGGAGACCAGGCGGCCCCGCCCCCGGACCACCTCGACCCCGTTCTTGCGCATGAGGAAGGCCACCCCGCCGACCAGCTTGGACACCACCTCCCGGCTGCGGCTGATCGCTGCCCCGAAGTCAGCGCTCACCTCGCCCCGAGTGATGCCGAACCGATCCGCCTCCTGGACCAGCCGCAGAACCTCAGCATTGCGCAGCAGCGCCTTGGAGGGAATGCAGCCCCAGTTGAGGCAGATTCCACCCAGCGTCTCCTCCTGCTCCACCAGGGTGACCGCCATACCCAGCTGGGCGGCCCGGATGGCCGCCACATATCCCCCAGGCCCCGAGCCCAGGATGGCCAGATCCTTCATGTCTCCTCCCTTGTCGCGGGGCCCAGTGGTCAGATGATGAGGGCGGCGGGATGCTCCAGGCACCAGCGCAGATAGCCGAGTGCCTCGGCGCCCTGGGCCCCGTCCGTCACCCGGTGGTCGATCGCCAGCGTCATCTCCATGACCTGGCCGGGCACCACCTGGCCATCCCGCACCACGGGAACCGAGCTCACCTCACCCACCGCCAGGACGCTGCCCTGCCCCGGGGTGATGATGGCGGCGAACTGGTTGATCCCGAACATCCCGAGGTTGCTGATGGCGGTGTGCGCCCCGGCCATCTCCTCAGGTCGAAGTCGGTTGCTCTTGGCCCTGGAGGCCAGGTCGTGGGCGCGTCGGGTCAGCTCGGCAAACGAGAGGGACTCGCAGGAGCGCAGGGTCGGAGCCACCAGACCGTCCGGCACCGCGACCGCCAGCGCGATGTTGCTGGAGAAGAACTGCCGCACCCCTCCGGCGAAATGGGCAGCGTTGAGCTGGGGGTGGCGCTGGAGGGTCATGGCCATCGCTCTGACTATGAAGTCGGTGACGGAGAAGCGGGGGAGGCCCGGGTCCTGAAGTGCGTTCAGCTCGGCCCGCAGCTGCACCAGCGCCGCCACGTCCACCTTGGTGCTGAGGTAGAAGTGGGGAATGCTGCTGTTGGCCTCGGACATCCGCCGGGCGATCGCCTCCCGCATCCGGCTGGGCCGCACCGGCTCCGAGGGATCGGTGGGATCGACCGGGGCCCCCGCCCCGGGTGGCGCTGTCGCCGCCACCGCCAACCCGCCGGAGCGAGCCACCGCCTCCACGTCGTCAGCCGTGACCCGGCCCTCGGGCCCGGTGCCCCGCACCTGCACCAGCTCGATGCCCAGCTCCCGGGCCCGCCGCCGTGCCAGCGGGCTCGCCTTCACCCGCCCCGCCGGGATGGGACGCGGCTCCTCCGGGGCCTCCACGTCCTTCCCCAGCCGGTGGGCCCAATCCGGGAGCGGGGTGGCGGGCGGAGCGCCGGCAAGCTCGGGCGCCGGCAGCGTTGGCGCTTCGAGCTGCTCCACGGGCACCGCAGAGGGCGGTTGCGCCGACACCGACTCGGGAGGGAGGGCGCCCGCCGCCTCGTCGATCTCCTCGTCCTCCTCGGCGATCACCGCGATCGGGGCCCCGACCGGAACCCTCCCTCCGGGGCCGACCAGGATCTTGCGCAGCACGCCACTGGCGTACGCCTCGATGTCGATGTCCGCCTTGTCGGTGGCGATGGAGGCGATCGTGTCCCCGCGCTCAACGCGAGTCCCCTCCTCCACCAGCCAGCGGTTGATGGTCCCCTCGGTCATGTCGTACCCCATCTGGGGCATGGTGACCTGGTAGGCCATCAGCTCATCCGCCTCACCGCGTCCACGATCTGCTGGCTGCCCGGGATCAGCACCTGCTCCAGGCGCCGGGAGTACGGGAGGGGGATGTCACGCATCGCCACCCGGGCGATCGGCGCGTCGAGGTCGTCGAAGGAGCGGTCCTGAAGCTCGCTGAGCAGACTGGCCCCGAAACCTCCGGTCCGCCAGTCCTCTCCACAGACCACCAACCGGTGGGTGCGCCCGACCGAGCGCACCATCGTGGGGTAGTCGAGCGGGCGCAGGGTCCGCAGGTCGATCACCTCGCAGGACACCCCGTCCTCACGCTCCAGCACCTCCGCCGCGTGGAGTGCCTGGAGCAGCATCCGGGAGTAGCTGACCAGGGTGATGTCATCGCCCTCGCGCACCACCGCCGCCCGACCGATCGGCACCTCGAGCCCGTCGTCATCGGGGACCTGACCCTTGGTGCTGTACAGCAGGCTGTGCTCGATGAAGATGACGGGATCGGGGTCGCGGATCGCCGCCAGGAGCAGCCCCTTGGCGTCCGCGGGAGTCGCCGGCATGACCACCTTGAGGCCGGGCACCGAGGCGAACCACCCCTCGAAGGTCTGAGAGTGGGTCGGGCCCAGCTGCCCGAACCCGGAGACGGTGCGCACCACCAGCGGCACCGACCACTGCCCCCCGAACATGTAATGGAACTTGGCGGCGCTGTTCACGATCTGGTCCAGCGCCAGCAGGGCGAAGTTGACGGTCATCAGCTCCGCCACCGGGCGCAGGCCGCCCATCGCGGCTCCGACCGCGAAGCCCACGATCCCGGCCTCGGCGATCGGGGTCTCCATGACCCGCTTGGGCCCGAACTCCTCCACCAACCCCTTGGTGACCGCATAGGACCCGCCGTACCCGGTGATGCTCTCCCCCATGAGGATCACCCGCTGATCGCGCAGCATCTCCTCGCGGAGCGCTCCCCGGACCGCCTCTCGGTAGGTGAGCTCGGCCACCTCAGCTGGCCGCCGGCGCCGGGTCGGCGGCGAGGGTGAGGGCTTCCTGCGCCGCCTCCGGATCGATGGGGTTGGCGTATACCCCCCGGGCGGCGGTGGAGGGATCGGGCCAGGGCGAGGCGTCGGCGAAGCGCACCGCCTCAAGCATCTCGGCCTCGGCCTCCTCATTGACCTGAGCCAGCTCCTGCTGGCTGCTGATCCGGTGCTGGACCAGGAAGTCCCCGAAGCGCGGGATCGGGTCGAGCTCCCGCCACCGGCGGACCTCCTCCTTGTCCCGGTAGAGCTCGGGGTCGGCCATGGAGTGGCCCCGGAAGCGGTAGGTGAGCGCCTCCACGAAGAAGGGGCCCTTCCCCGAGCGGCAGTGCTCGGCAGCCTGCTGCACCGCTCCGTAGACAGAGAGCACGTCCATGCCGTCGCACTGGACCGCGGGCATGGTGTAGCCCTCGGCCTTGATCATCATGTCCGAGACGGGGGACTCCTCGGCCAGCGTCGCCCCCATCCCGTAGAGGTTGTTCTCGCAGATGAACACCACCGGGAGGTTCCAGAGCGCCGCCATGTTCAGCCCCTCGTGGAAGATCCCGTTGCCGGTGGCCCCGTCGCCGAAGAAGTCCAGCACCACAAGGGGCTCCTCGAGGTACTGCATGGCGTAGGCCATGCCGGCCCCGATGGGGATGTGCGAGCCCACGATCGCATGACCTCCCCAGAAGTGGCGTTTGGCGTCGGCCAGGTGCATGGAACCGCCGCGGCCGTGGCAGATCCCGGTCTCGCGACCGAAGAGCTCCGCCATGCAGGCCTGAACATCGCAGCCTCGAGCCAGGGCGTACCCGTGGTCCCGGTAGTGGCCGAGGATGTGGTCATCCTCGCGGGCCGCGGCGATCGCTCCCACCGCCACCGCCTCCTCGCCGATGTAGAGGTGGAGGAACCCCCCCACCTTGGCCTGGGCATAGGCCTCGGCGGCATGGTCTTCGAAGTGCCGGATCTGCACCATCTTGTGGTACATCTCCCGGCACTGCTGGGCGGTGAGTCCGTGGGGCAGCTGCCGAGCCACCGCTCGTCTGGAGGTGGGGCGCGACCCGGTCCGATTGGTTTTGGGGTTGGTTGGCACGGCACCAGTTTACGAGACGGATCGCAGCGCCCCTATCTGTCCCTCTCACCACCGCCCCGGGGGCGGGCGTGGGCAGTCGGGAAGGCGGCCGTCGTCGAGCCCAAATATGGGGTGATAAATCGCGCCGATGCGGGTATACTTGCGTCAGCGCAGCCGCGGTGAGCGGAGCTGCCGGGTGGTGGGGAGCACCGGGTAACCGGGTTGTGCCTGCCGCCGTTATGACCCAGGGGCCTACGCCACCCGGAGCACCCTGCAGGGACAAACCCAATAGGGCATGCGCCCCACCTGAGGAACGACCGAGATGATGACCACCGAACGCGACAACCGGTACCACGTCACTCACCGTGACATTCTTCGCCGGCAGCGCGAGAGCCTGGCCCGGACCCGGACCCTGCGCAAGTACCGCTCCCACCTGGAGCACCTGGACCGGGTCTTGGCCGACCTCGAAGACGCCCGGATTCGCGAGCGCCGCGTCGTGCCCCCGGCGATCACCGAGGAGCTGCGGCACGCTGAGGTCTCTCAAGCTGATCCCGACCTCGCCCAGGTCGTCGCCTCCAGTCGGCCGAGCATCGACCGGGTCCAGGACGCCGTCTTCGACGCCCAGGGCCGGATCATGGTGGAGGTCAGCCGCCTGCTGGGCCAGCCCGACTGGGTGACCATCGAGGCTGAGGAAGGCGAGGCGCTGGAGCTAGAGACGCTCCGTCACTGATCCTCGGGCCGCGCGACGGCCTCGGCGGCCCGCTCCAGGGTGAAGCTGCGGGCCAGGTCGGCGATCCGGGCCTGATCCCGAAGGGCTCGCCGGCTGCGTGAGGTCTCGCGCTGCTTGGGTCGGACCGGGAGGTGCGCCGTCTCGGCGAGCCGGTCCGCCTCCCGTGCCTGGCGCGCCTGGCTCAGTCGCTCCCACTCGTCGATGGCCTCGGCGATCATGACCCGCCGAGACTGCGGGTCGGCCTCACCCTCGTCCAGCTGCGCGAGCCGGCTCTCCAACTGGGCCATCCTGCGGGTCGGCAGGCGCGACTTGGCGGCCTGGAGGGCCGAGTCCAGCTCGGTCAGCTCGCGCCGCCGGGAGCCGTCGTGACGGCTGGACTCCACCTCTTCCTGGCGAGCGCGGCGCAGCGCGGCCTGGGCCGAGGCGAGCAGCGCCCGATAGGCGGCCTCCAACGGCTCGTGCTCACCCTCGGCCGCCTGGTGAGCCAGGCGCGCCCCCTCCTCCCGCAGGGCGGTCATCGCCTCCTCCTGGCGCAGCTCTCGGAGCTGGGGGAGGATGAACACCCCGAGCTTGCGGTCGACTTCGACGTACGCCTGGCGCGCCCCCGCGGGCAGCTGCTCGTGCTCGGGCACCTCGAGCGGGCTACTGGGCATCGGGCCAGCACCTCCTGGGACTGGTTGTCATCCTGGTTGGCTGCCTGAGGCGCTGATCCCGGTCATCCGCTCACGGAGGCAGCCGATTCCCGCCGCCACCCCCCCGGAAGCCGAGAACACCGAGGTGCCGGCGACCACCACGGTGGCCCCCGCAGCCACGCAACTGGCCACATTGTCGCAGTCGACGCCCCCGTCGACCTCCAGCTCACACTCGGGGTTGGCCGCAGCGATCATCGCCCGTAGCTCCGAGAGCTTGCCCAACGCCAGGGGCAAGAAGCGCTGGCCGCCGAACCCCGGGTCCACCGACATGACCAGTGCCAGCTGGATCGACTGCAGAAGCGGGGCGAGGAGAAGGGGCGAGGTGCCGGGGTTGAGCGCCAGCCCGGCTCGCGCCCCCTGCTGGTGGATGAGGGACACGGTCCGGTGGGTCTGCGAGCCGGCCTCCAGGTGGACGGTGACCAGCCCCACCCCCGCCGCCACGAAGGCCGGGATGATCGAGTCGGGCCGCTCCACCATGAGGTGAGCCTCCAGGGGCAGCCGAGTGCTGCGCCGACAGGCGGCGGCGATCTCCGGCCCCATGCTGAGATTGGGGACGAAGTGGTTGTCCATGACGTCGATGTGGATCCGCTCAGCGCCGGCCCGTTCGCACGCGGCCAGCTCCTCGCCGAGACGGGCGAAGTCCGCAGCCAGGATCGAAGGGGCGATCTCGGCCATCAGATCCCGGGGGTCAGGGACCCGGCCGCCGCCGAGTCGCACCAGACCTCGGCCCCCCGGGCTCGGCGCGCCGCCAGCTGGGCGGGCCAGCGCACCGGGTCATAGGCGCCGGTGGCCACCTCCGCCAGGGTGGCGGCCTTCTCCGCCCCCTGAAGCAGCAGGGCCAGCCGGCGCGATCCCCGCAGGACGGCGGGGCCGAGGCTGAGCCGGGCCTCGCCGGCGGGGGAATGTGCGGCGACCACCACCGCCGAATCCGCATGGGCCTGCCCGGGGAAGAGCGAGGCCGTGTGGCCGTCAGCGCCCATCCCCAGCACGGTGAGGTCGAGTTGGGGTATCCCATCGACCTCGGGCAGCAGGGCCAGAAGCCGGCCCTCGAAGCGCCCTCGCAGGGTCTCGGGCCCAAGACCCTGCTCCACCTCCCAGCCGAAGAGCACCGGCCGGGGCCCACCGATCCGGTCCAGCAGGGCGGCTCGGATCATCCCCTCGTTGGAGCGGGGATCGGTGGCCGGAACCACCCGCTCATCCGCCGGCACCACCACCACCTTGGCCCAATCGATGGAGTCGGCGGCCGCCAACAGCTCGAGGAAGCGCCTTGGCGTCTCCCCGCCAGGAAGTGCCAGCAGCGCCTCGCCCCGGCGTCGGACGCACTCTCGGAGCTCCCTTGCGGTCTCGGCCGCGGCGAAGGCCGCCAGCGCCTCCGCATCCGCCTCGACGCGGAGGACGGGAGCGGTCGGTTCCACCTCCTCAGCCCTCCTTGACGACCGGCGCGGGCCGATCGGTCACGCCGACCCTCCCACCGGAGCCAGCAGGCGCGCCAGCGCTTCCCCCAGCTCGGCGAGCCCCGCCCCGATGTCCCGGAGTTGGACCCGGAGGACCTTGCGGCCCCGTCCCGCCAGCGCCTGGTAGTCACCCAGAGCCTGGGCTGCCTGCAGGACCCCGAAGGTGTAGGGCCGACCGGGGATCGCCAGGTCAGAGTGGTGGGCGCCGGTGATCTGCAGGAAGGCGGCCGTCTCCGGCCCTCCCTTGTGGAGCTGGCCGGTGGAATGCAGGAAGCGCGGGCCGAACCCGAAGGTGGTAGCGCACCCCGTGGCCAAGGTCAGGGCCCGGCGCAGGCCGGCTATCTCGGAGGCGTCCTCAGGGTGTCCGGAGCGCATCGGCAGGTAGGCCATGAGGGCCAGGTACCACCCCTCCCCCACCCCGGAGAGCCAGTGGCGCAGGGCGGCGTCCAGGTCACCGGATCCGGGGCAGCCGGTCAGCTGCAGGGAGCCCACCTCGAGATCGAAGGCGGGCTCGGGCAGCCCTTGCCCATGGTCGTAGGCCCGGAGCAGCGCAGCGGTGTTGTCCTTGCTCTCCTGAACGTTGGGCTGGTCGAAGGGGTCGATTGCCATGAGGCTTCCCGCCAGGGCGGTCGCCACCTCCCAGCGATAGAACTCGGCCCCCAGGTCGAGAAGGTGGGCGGTGGGGATGCTGACGACCGGGTGCCCCTTCGCCGCCAGCCTCTTGAGTTCCGCCGCCAGCGCCTCGGCTCCGGTCGCACCCTC
This sequence comes from Candidatus Dormiibacterota bacterium, assembly GCA_027306885.1. Classification (GTDB taxonomy): domain Bacteria; phylum Chloroflexota; class Dormibacteria; order Aeolococcales; family Bog-877; genus JAJYXT01. Next base: position 10,349 of record DAHUYV010000010.1, on the reverse strand, counting down.
CAGGTGGAGGTGGACGAAGAGACGGTCCTCGCCGTAGGGGCCCGCCGGGACCAGGGGCTCATCCACCACGGGCACCAAGCCCCTTCCCTGCTTGCCCGTGGACTCGGCGAGGAGCTGCTCGATCCAGATCGGCAGCGCGGCCAGGCCGGGGTCGGCGACGATGGTGACCTTGTTGCGGCCCTGCAGCGCCGACCCGGCGAGGACCGCCGCCAGCTGGGCGCCGGGGTTGGGTCCGGACGGGCTGGCGGGCTCGGCACAGGCCCCAGCCATGGCGATCGCCCCAGCCACCAGCTGGTCCAGATCCACACCGATCGTGGCGGCCGGCACCAGACCGAAATCGGAGAGGGCGCTGTAGCGGCCGCCGATCTCCGGATTCGCCGAGAACACCTGGTGAAAGTCCAGCTCGCGAGCCCGGGCCTCCAGGCTGGTGCCGGGGTCGGTGATTGCCACGCAGTGCTCCCCCGCGCGCTCCCCCAGAGCCGAGCGCAGCCGGTCGTGGAAGTAGGCCAGGTGGCACATGGTCTCGGTGGTCCCGCCGCTCTTGGAGGCCACCAGGAGCAGGGTGCGAGCCGGATCGATGGCCGCGTCCACCGCCGCCACCTGGTCCGGGTCGGTTGAGTCCAGCACCAACAGCTCGGGGAATCCGGGAGTGGTGCCGAAGGTGGCCCGCAGGACTTCGGGGCAGAGGCTGCTGCCGCCCATTCCGACCAGAAGGGCGTGCCGGAAACCCTGATCACGCACCCAGCTCCGGTGGGCCTTGAGGCGGTCCAGAGCCTGCTGCTGCCGGCTCGGCTCGTCGAGCCACCCCATCCGCTGGGCCATCTCCTGCTTCTGGCTGGAGTCTCCCGGCCACAGGTCTACCCGGCGGGCGGCCAGCCGCGCCACCGCCTGCTCCTCGGTGAGCCGCCGGCCGGCGTGCGCCACCGCTTCGGCCACCGGCCCGAGCTCGGCGCGAGCGCTGGTCGCAGTGGCGATGAACCGGGTGCGGGGAGAGGCCACGACCCCCCCGGCGCCCAGGCGCTCCCGCTTGGCGGCCACCTCGGCCAGGAGCTTGTCCATGGAGCCGGAGAAGCTGGCGACACCCTGCTCCTCCAGGACCCTCGTGACGTCGTCGAGGTCGATCCCGAGGTTCGCCAGCCGCTCCCACCGGGTGGGAGCTTCGGCCAGGTGTTCAGCCAGGCTGTCACGCACCCGGCCGTGCTCCAGGAACGCGTCCACGGAGACGGGGGGCATCGTGTTCACCGTGTGTGGAGCGATCAGCTCCTCGCAGTACAGGACGTCCCGGTACGCGGGGTTCTTGGTGCTGGTGCTGGCCCAAAGGGGGCGTTGCACGGCGGCCCCGGCCGCCGCCAGCCGGGCGAAGCGAGGCCCCTGCATCACCTCCTCGAAGGCGCGATAGGCCAGGGCGGCGTTGGTGATGGCGGCGGTGCCGTGGGCGGCCGCCAGGCGCGCGGCCCGCTCGCCATCGGCACCGGCGGTCAGCTCGTCCAGGCGGCGATCCACCTCGGTGTCCACGCGGCTCACAAAGAAGCTTGCCACCGAACGGGAGGAGCTGATGTCCAGGCCGGCGTCGAGGCGTCGCTCCAGCCCGCGGCAGTACGCCTCCATCACCTGGTGATACCGTCCCACCGCGAAGATCAGCGTCACGTTGATGTTGAGGCCGAGGGCGATCGCCTCCTCCACCGCCGGGATCCCCTCCTCCGTGCCGGGGATCTTGATCATGAGGTTGGGCCGATCCACCAACCCGCGGTAGCGCTGGGCGGCCGCCACCGTGGCCGCGGTCTCGCGGGCCAGCTTGGGCGCAACCTCCAGGCTGACGTAGCCGTCCCGCTGCCCGCTGGCCGCGTACACCGGGGCCAGCAGGTCGCACGCCGAACGCACGTCCTCAACGATCAGCCGGTCGTAGATCTCCTCGTCGCCCAGCCCGGAACGGGCGAGTTGGGCGATCTCCGAGTCGTAGGCGTCACTGCCCGAGACCGCCTTCTCGAAGATGGTGGGGTTGGCGGTCACCCCCACTATCCCCAGGCTGATCAGATGGGCCAGGCCGCCGTCGCGCAGCAGGTCACGGGTCAGGTTGTCGTACCAGACGCTCTGTCCGTGCTCCGCCAGCTGCCGCAGGGTGTTCTCGGCCATGGCCGCTACCTCCTCAATCCTGAAGAAGCTCCCGAGCCCGCTGGGCCACGGCCCCGGGGGTGAGTCCAAGGTGCTCATAGATGGTCTCGAATGGAGCGGAGGCGCCGAAGCGCTCGACCCCGATCACCGCTCCGGATGGGCCCACCAGCGCCTCCCAGGGCAGGGGGACCCCGGCCTCCACCGCCACCCGGGGGATCCCCGGGGGCAGCACCAGCTCCTGATCCTCTTGCGCCTGGGCCCGGAACAGCTCCAAGCTGGGCATGCTGACGAGGCGAGCTGCGATGCCCTCGGCCTGGAGCAGGACGCGGGCATCGGCGCAGATCGAGAGCTCGCTCCCGGTCCCGATCAGCACCACCTCGGGCAGCCCGCCCTTGCCCTCCTGGACGATGTAACCGCCCCGGGCGACCCCGTCAGCCGCCAGCTCCCTGGTGCCCTCGAGGACCGGCACCGCCTGCCGGCAGAACACCAGCGCGGTCGGCCCGTCGGCGCGGCGCATCGCCACCGCCCACGCGGCGCTGGACTCGTTGGCGTCACCGGGGCGCAGAACCACCAGGCCGGGGATGGCCCGGAGGGCCGCCAGCTGCTCCACCGGGTGATGGGTGGGTCCGTCCTCGCCGAGGCCGATGCTGTCGTGGGTATACACCCAGACCACCGGCAGCCGCGACAGTGCCGAGAGCCGCACCGAGGGTCGCTGGTAGTCGGAGAAGGTGAAGAAGGTCGCACTGAAGGGGCGGAAGTCGCCGTGGGCGGCGATGCCGTTCACCGCCGCCCCCATGGCGTGCTCGCGCACTCCGAAGTGGAGGTTGCTTCCCGACCCGGTCTGGCCGTCGAAGTCCCCCTCGCCGTCCAGGCGCGTCTTGGTCGACTCCGAGAGGTCGGCGTCGCCGCCGACCAGCCAGGGGACCGCCCGGGCGACGGCGTTCAGCGCCTCGCCGCCGGAGACCCGGGTGCCGAGAGGCTTGTCGTCGGGCCCCGAGGACGGCAGCGCCGCGTCCCAACCGTCGGGCAGACTGCCGGCGAGAGCCAGTGCCCACTCGCGCGCCAGTTCAGGATGGGCCTCCGCCCAGCGATCCCGGCGCTGCTCCCACTCCTGGCGCAGGACCGCCCCCCGCCCCACGGCGGCCCGGAAGTGGGCCAGAGCCTCCGACGGGAGATGGAAGCTGAGGACTGGGTCCCACCCGTAGGCCCTCTTCACCGCCGCCACCTCGTCGGCGCCCAGCGGTGACCCGTGGGCCGCGTTGGAGTCCTGCTTCCGCGGAGAGCCGTACCCGATGTGGGTGCGCACCGCGATGAGCGACGGCCGCGTCTGGTCCTGAACGGCGGTGCGGATCGCGCCCTCGATGCCCAAGAGGTCCAGGTTCCCGTCCTCGACGCGCTGCACCTGCCACCCGTAGGCGGCAAAGCGGCCCAGCACGTCCTCGGTGAAGGACATGGAGGTGGGGCCGTCGAGGGAGATGTGATTGTCGTCGTACAGGCAGATCAGCTTGCCCAACTGGAGGTGGCCCGCGAGCGAGGCCGCCTCCGCCGACACCCCCTCCATCAGGTCCCCGTCCCCGCAGAGCACGAAGGTCCGGTGGTCGACCACCTCGTGGCCCTCGCGGTTGAGCCGGTGGGCGGCCAGCCGCTCGGCAATCGCCATCCCCACCCCGTTGCCGAACCCCTGGCCCAAGGGCCCGGTGGTGACCTCGACACCCGGGGTGACCCCCCGCTCGGGATGCCCCGGGGTCCGTGAACCCCACTGGCGGAAGGCCTGCAGGTCGTCGAGGGAGAGCGCGTAGCCGCTCAGGTGGAGGAGCGCGTAGAGCAGCATCGAGCCGTGGCCGGCGCTGAGGACGAAGCGGTCACGGTCGGGCCATGAAGGATCGCTCGGATCGTGGCGCAGGAACTTGGTCCACAGCACGTAGGCCATCGGCGCCGCCCCCATGGGCAGCCCGGGGTGCCCCGAGTTCGCCTTCTGCACCGCGTCGATGGCGAGGCAGCGGACGGTGTCGATGCACAGGGAGTCGAGCGGGGTGCCCGCCAGCGGCAGGCTGCGCTGCGCGGCGGCGACCTCGGCTTCACTCAACGGCATGCTCCCATGGTCTCACGGGGAGGTTAAGGCGGCGCCCACCCCGCTCAGCTGGCACCGCCCCCCGAAGAGGTCTCCAGCGGCAGTCGCCGGGCGGCCCACTCGGCCATCCCGCCCACCAGGGCGGCGGCGTCCACGCCCTGGTCCCGCAGGAAGGCCGCGGCTCGGGTGCTGCGCGAGCCCGCGGAGCAGTACACGATCACCGGCCGATCAGCCGGGAGCTCGGTCCACCGGGCGCGGAGATCGGAGACAGGGATGCTGCGTGACCCCGGGATCGCCCCCCGGGCCCGCTCTTCCGGGGAGCGGACATCGAGCAGAACTGCGCCCCGACCAGCCCACCAGCTCGCGGCGCTGGAGTCCACTTCGATGGGCAAGGGATCGGGCACGCCCAGATTATCCGCCGCGGGAGGCGGGCCGAAGCCGGGCGCGCCAACCCGGCGGCCCCAGAATGGGCCTGTGAGCTGGGATCACACTCCGCCCCCGACGCTCTTCACCGGCTGCCATCCGGCGGTGCTGGCCGATTGCCGTGGCCGGGTCGTGGCCGTGGACGAGGACGCGCTGGAGCGCGGTCGGGGCTCGGCCGTGGTGGTGGAGGTGGAGGGGAGGGCATGGCCCGGTCTCGGCGACGCCCACCTGCACCTGCACGAGCTGGTCGGCCTCCGGTTGGGGCTCGACCTTCGTTCGGCTCGCTCCTTGGAGGAGGCGATCCAGACGGTGCGGGCGGCCGGCCGCAGCGCTCCCGAGGGAGGCTGGATCACCGGGACCGGGTGGAATGAGCGCAACTGGACCGATCACGGCGTGCCCACCCGCCAGGCTCTCGACGAGGCGGCGCCGGGAAGGCCCGTCCTGCTGAGCAGCCACGATGAGCACACGGTCTGGGCGAGCAGCCGGGCGCTGGAGATGGCGGGGATAACCGCCGAGCTTCCCGACCCCGCGGATGGCATCGTGGAACGCGACCCGGATGGGGTCCCCAACGGCTTGGTGCGAGAGTGCCTGCGGCTCTTCGCCGGGCTGGTGCCCGCGCCCGGACGCGACCAGTACGAGCAGACGCTCGCCGAAGTCCTGCTGGAGCTTGCCCGCCTCGGGCTCTGCTCGGTCCACACCATGGATCCGCCCGAGACCCTCTTCGCGCTGCAGCGGCTGCGGGAGCGCGGGCGGCTGCCGCTGCGGGTGGTGGTCAACCTCCCAGCCGACCAGCTGGACAGCGCGGCCGAGCTGGGCCTCAGAGGCGGCTGGGGGGATCCCCTCTTGCGGGTCTTCGGGGTGAAGGCCTTCCTGGACGGCTCCCTGGGGAGCGGGACCGCGGAGATGCTGGGCGGAGGCGGGGTGGCGCGCCTCTCGGACGCGGCGCTCGACGACCTGATCCGAAGGTGCTCGGCGGCGGAGCTCAACCCTTGCCTGCACGCGATCGGGGATGGCGCGGTCCACCGCGCCCTGGTGGCCCTGGAACGCCACGCCGGGGCTTGGCCGGGCTGGAGGCCGCGGATCGAGCACGCCCAGCTGGTCGACCCCGACGACCTTCCCCGCTTCCTCCGGGCCGGCGCTGTGGCTTCCATGCAACCTGCACACGCCCCATCGGACCGCCGGGTCGCCGATGAGAGATGGGGAGACCGGACCGCCCACGCGTACGCCTGGTCGTGGCTGGCCGCGGCCGGGGTGCCGCTGGCCTTCGGCTCGGACGCCCCGGTGGAGTCGCCCGACCCGCTTCTGGGCCTGGCGGCGGCGACCAGCTGGCGCCGCACCGCTAGCTGGCATCCCGAGCTGGCCCTGACCGAGGACCAGGCGCTGGCGGCGTACACCGCGGGGGTCGCCTACGCGGCCGGGCTGGAGGGCGAGCAGGGCCGCCTGCTCCCGGGGTACCGGTGCGACCTCACCCTCGTCAAAGACGGGCGCGTTGTGGGGACGGTGATCGACGGACAGCTGGTGGATGGTGGCTAGAGCCCCAAGGGGCATCGACTCGTCCGCCCCGATCGGCGTTCTCCTCGGCCCAGCGCCGATCCAGGCGGGGCTCTCCAGCACGGCCGATGGGCCGCCAGCCGCCTCGCCGGCGGAACGCCCACCGGCGCTCTCCCAATTGGCTGGGCCGTCATCTCCACTTGACACGGGTCGGGCGCGCAGGTCTACCCTTGTCGGTCGGGTCGGGCCAAGACCCCTCCCAAACTCAACCACGTATTTGGAGGGTTCGGGTCCATGGCTAGCAGCGTCTTGACGGACCTACCTGGGACGGTCGAAGCCGCCAACCCCTACGTCACGGCCCAGCGTCAGTTCGACCAGGCGGCGGCGATCCTGCAGCTGGACCCGGGGCTGCGGGCCGTGCTCCGTGAGGTCCGGCGCGAGTTCACCGTCAACTTCCCGGTGCGGATGGACAACGGGAGCATCCGGGTCTTCACCGGCTACCGGATCCAGCACAACCTCACCAGGGGGCCGGCCAAGGGCGGCATCCGCTACCACCCCCAGGTGAGCCTGGACGAGGTGAAGGCGCTCTCCATGTGGATGACCTGGAAGTGCGCCGTCACCAACCTGCCCTACGGGGGAGCCAAGGGCGGGGTGATCTGCGACCCTGGCCAGCTGAGCATGCAGGAGCTGGAGAACCTCACCCGCCGCTACGCCAGCGAGATCTCCATCCTGATCGGGCCGGAGAGCGACATCCCGGCGCCCGACGTCAACACCAACCAGCAGACCATGGCCTGGATCATGGACACCATCTCCATGGAGAAGGGGTACTCGATCCCGGCCACGGTCACCGGCAAACCACTGTCGATCGGCGGCTCCGAGGGGCGACCGGCGGCCACCGGCCGGGGCGTGATGGTGGTGACCATGGAGGCGTGCAAGCGGCTCGGGTGGGAGCCCCAGCAGTGCAGCGTGGCGATCCAGGGGTTCGGCAACGTCGGCAGCGTCAGCGCCGACCTGCTCCAGGGCCAGGGCTTCAAGGTCGTCGCCGTCTCCGACGTGTACGGGGGGATCTACAACCCTGACGGGCTGGACATCCCCGCCGTGCTCGCGCACCATGCGGCCACGGGTCGGGTCGGTGGCTTTGCCGGAGCCCGCGAGGAGATCTCCAACTCCGCTCTGCTGGAGCTCCCGGTGACCATCCTGATCCCGGCCGCGCTGGAGAACCAGTTCACGATGCAGAATGCCGCCCGAATCCAGGCGAAGCTGGTGGTGGAGGCGGCCAACGGGCCCACCACCCCGGAGGCGGACGACATCTTCCATCAGCGCGGGATCGTGGTGGTTCCGGACATCCTGGCCAACGCCGGAGGGGTCACGGTCTCCTACTTCGAGTGGGTTCAGGACCTCCAGTCCTTCTTCTGGGAGGAGGAGGAGATCAACGCCCGGCTCACCCGCATCATGGAGCTGGCCTACCGCCAGGTGGACGAGTTGGCCCAGCAGCACCGCACCACCCTTCGGATGGGCGCCTACTGCCTGGCGGTCAAGCGGGTGGCCGACGCCACCGCCGTCCGGGGCATCTACCCCTGAGCTGAGCCCGAGAGCGGCACAGCGCTCAGCTCAGCCACCCCCGGGGCGTTCGGCGTGGCCGCCGAACTGCTTGCGCATGGCGGAGAGCACGCGGTTGCCGAACTCACCCAGCTGGCGCGAGGAGAAGCGCGAGTAGAGGGCGGCGGTCAGCACCGGAGTGGGCACCCCCTCCTCCACCGCCGCTATCGACGTCCACCGGCCCTCGCCGGAGTCCGAGACCCGGCCCTGGAACTCGCCGAGGTCCGGGGACTCGGACAGGGCCAGGGCGGTCAGGTCCAGGAGCCACGACCCGACCACGCTGCCCCGCCGCCACAGCTCCGCCACCGCGGCGGTGTCGATCCGGTAGCGGTAGAACTCCGGCTCCTCGAGGGGGGCGGTCTCGGCATCGCTCTGGCGTTCCTGGAGCCCGGCGTCGGCGTGCCGGAGGATGTCCAGCCCCTCCGCCAGGGACGCCATCATCCCGTACTCAATCCCGTTGTGGACCATCTTGACGAAGTGGCCGGCACCGCTGTCCCCACAGTGCAGGTAACCCTGCTCGAACGCCGCCGGCGTCCCCGCTCGTCCCGGAGTCCGGGGGGCGGCGTCGACCCCCGGCGCGATCGAGCTGAAGATCGGCTCCAGCCGCGAGAACGCCTCCTTGTCGCCGCCCACCATGAGGCAATAGCCGCGCTCCAGCCCCCACACCCCCCCGCTGGTGCCGCAGTCCAGCAACCGGACGCCTCGCTGCCCCAGCTGCTGGGAGCGCCGGATGTCGTCGCGGTAGTAGGAGTTGCCGCCGTCCACCACCACGTCCCCCGCCGCCAGATGCTGCGACAGCTGGTGGATGGTGGCCTCGGTGATCCCCCCGGCGGGCACCATCACCCACACCGCGCGCGGGGCCCGCAGCTTGCCGGCCAGCTCCTCCAAGGAGGTGGCGCCGGTGGCCCCCTCGCCGACCAGCTGCGCCACCGCCTCCTGGTCGACGTCGTAGACGACACAGCTGTGCCCGTCGCGCATCAAGCGGCGCACCAAGTTGGCGCCCATCCGACCCAGTCCCACCATTCCCAGCTGCATCGGTCTCGAGGTCGACATCTTCTGCACCTCCGAAGTTCCCGGCCGTGCCCGCCGCCGGGCCCACCCCCAAGGGTATCGGGACGGGAGGCCCGGTCAGCCTCCAGCCGGGCAGCCTGCCCGGCTGGCGTGCCAGCCACGGGCGCTGGAGCCGGAGGCGTAGAGGAGGTTGCTGGAGGTGCCGAAGACGCAGGTCCAGCCGGGGGTGCGGTTGAGCAGCACAGCCAGCGGACTGCCCCGCGCCTGCCACACGAGGTTCACGCGGTAGGAGCGGAGCAGGCTGAGACTGCCCCCGCCACCGGCCACGATCTGGAGGTACTCCTGGAGGATCTTGTGGCCCATCAGGACCGCTTCCCCGAATATGAAGACCCGGTCAGGCGCGCAGTTGCGCCCGAGGGGCTCGGCGTGGTCGATCCGGTACAGCAGCCAGCCGCTGCGCCCGTACGGAGCGAACACGCGCGCGGCGGGTCCGGCGCAGATCACCCGGCCCACCGCGACCGGATACGCGGAGCCCTGGATCTGGTTCTCCGGGCTGGCCAGCTGCGCCGCCATCCGGGCGGCCGAGGTCAGCGCCACCAGAAGGAGCACCAGCCCCGTGAACCAGAGCGGGGCGGGGTGGCGGCGCCGGGGAGACGCCCCCCGCGCGGTCCGCAGCTGGACGACCAGACCCTCGATGCCGTCCACCCACAGGGGGAGTGACAGCACGGCGAAGATCGGGATGTCGCGCACCGCGTACAGCAGCAGCAGGATGCCGGCGACCGCCAGGAAGAGGTCGGAGATCCTGGTCCGGGTGGCCCAGCGGGTGGCCACCACGAGGGAGAGGAGCAGGAACAGGGCGGGGAGGTTGGCGGCCTGGTGGAAGTCGGGTGGTTGCCACTCGTTGAGGCTGGCCTGGGCGGCGTGGCTCAGCAGCAGCCGGATCGGATAGAGGTAGATGCCGGTGCCGTTGGGGTTGACCATTGCCGCCAGCCCGGCCAGCACCAGCGCTCCCAGCAGCTCCCGGCAGGCGCCCCAGCCGATCGCCTCCTCGCGGCGCAGAATCACCGCCGCCACCTCTCCGGCGAGGAAGACCGAGATCACCCCAAGCCCGATCGTGAACCCGCCGTGGAGGTTGCTCCACAGGACGAAGAGCGGCACCAGCAGGAGAAGCAGCGATCGGCGGGGACGGCGGCGGTAGGAGTCGAGCATCGTCAGCAGCACGCCGAGAAGCCCGAAGGTGAACATCTGGGGGCTGGGGCCCCAGATCTGGAGGCCGGAGATGACCACCAATGCGGCCCCCACCGCCACCACCCAGGTCGACCGGCCCTCGCGCCAGACGCGGCGAACTCCGAGGAAGAAACCCACCCAGGTGGCCGCCACCATGAGCAGGATCACCGCGACCATGCCCAGATGGGTGTAGAGGAGCGCGTAGATCACCTCCGCCCCCCACTCCTGGGTGATGAACGGGTGGGTTACGGCGGTGAAGGTGTAGTAGTTGTGCTGGGGGACGCCGTGGCTGAGGATCTCCAGGCCGACCCTTGCGTGCCACCAGAAGTCGGGGTCGAACTGGGGAGTGGTGAACGCCCCGACGCCCAGGACCATGATCGCTACGAGGAGGACCCGAGGGGGGTCCAGACCGGCC
>DAHUYV010000080.1 GCA_027306885.1 Candidatus Dormiibacterota bacterium | reverse complement strand
AAGCTACCCGAGCTCGCGATGGGCTCCCCGGTCATGGTCACCCCGGCCATCACCCCGCCCAGGCCCAGGGTGGCGAATGCCCCGACGAGAGCGCAAATGCCGGCGCGGCGGGCCCCGATAGTCGCCAGGGCCACCGCCGTGCCCAGGAGGGGCATGAGCGCCGTGACGATCGGGAGCCAGGCCATCAAAGGGCCTCCCGGCGCCACCCCGGCGGCGCGGGGTGGAGACGCTCCGCCAACCCGGTGGTCATCGCCAGCATGATCAGGAACCCGGCGATGAGATCGAAGAAGATGCCCGCCTCAACGATCAAGGGGAAGCTCGAGGTGAGCGTCACGGCCCCGAGGAACACCCCGTTCTCCATGATCAGCCAACCGATCAGCTGGGCCACCATGTGGCGCCGGACCACCATCGCCAGCGCTCCCAGGAGCACGATCGCTGTGGAGATCGGAACCATCGCGGCGGACAGCAGCCCGTGGGCGAGCTCCTGGGGCCCGATCGCCAGGTAGGCGAAGCCACACAGGCCGGCCCCCACCACCAGGGTCACCGAGAGGCCCGGGAACATCCTCGCGTCGCGCTTGAGTTGCAGCCTCCGCACCAGGAGCCGGCGGGCGGCAGTGGGTATCGCGTACCCCTTCAGCAGGAGGGTGAGGCCGGCCAGCACCCAGAGGGCCGCGTCGTGCCCCACGTAGGCGGCGGTCCCGGCGGCGACCGCCAGCAGCGCTGACTGGACACCGTAGTAGGTGAGGTAGCGGTCGAACAGCTTCGAGCCGAGACACGCAAACGCCATGAGCAGGATGAGCACCGAGTCGAGGCTGAGGATCACCCCAGCCGGCGAGCCCAAATTGAGGTGCTCCACCTCTACTTGGCCACCACGTACGAGGTGATGATCCCTATCAGGGCCAGGAGGAAAGCCCCGCCGAGGTACTCGGCGATCCGAAAGAACCTCAGCTTGGCGAAAGAGGCGTCGATGAGGACGATCGCCAGGCCGCAGACCGCCAGCTTGCCCAGCACCGCCAGCACCCCGAGCAGCCCCTGCTCCAGGCTGGTCCCGTTCCCCAGGCCCCAGGGCAGGACGAACACGTTCATGAAGACGGCGGAGAGCAGGAAGAGCTTCATCCAGCCTCCCCACTTCACCAGGGCGTACTCGCGGCCCGAGTACTCCAGCACCCGCGACTCTTCGATCATGGAGATCTCGATGGTCCCGGCGGGGTTCTCGATCGGTATGTGGCCGGTCTCGGCCAGCAGCAGCATGAAGAAGGCCACCGCGCCCAGGAGATGGGTGGGAAGCACCATCGCCGCTGGCGACGCCGCGATGGCATGGTTCATGAGGTAGGGGTTGTCTGACGCCGAGAGGACCCCCACCGTGAAAAAGACCAGGATCAGGGCGGGCTCCGCGAGGCTGCCGATCCATGTGGTGCGGCTGGCGCCCAGTCCGCCCAGGGGGCTGCCGGTGTCCAGGGCCGCCAGGGACATGACGAAGCTGGCCAGAGCCAGCACCAACGCCCCTCCCAGGAGGTCGCCGAGGAATGCCATGGGCAGCGGCTGATCCGTGATGACTGGGACGATCGTGGAGACCGTCAGGTAGCACGCCATGGCCAAGTACGGGGCGAAGTGGAATACCCAGCCGGCCTGGTCCGACACCACGCCGCTCTTGCCGAGCCACTTGGCCAGGTCGCGGTAGGGCTGCAGGACGCTGGGGCCTCGCTTGGACTGGAGGACAGCGGAGGCCCGCGTCTGGGCGCCGGCGTAGAGCGTACAGAGGCCAAGGACCGCAAGCGACTGCAGCGCCTGAAGAAGGTAGGGCAACGCTGGGCTCCTGCCTGAATAGGGCTAATGGCTTCCTAGAAGCCATTAGCCGGCCACCCCGGCTTACGCGGGCCTCATCGCGTCGCCGCCAGATTGTCGCACGGCCCGCACCCCGAGTGCAAAGGCGCCGCCGCCGTGGAAACGGGGCGGCGTGCAGTAGCCACTGACGCGGCCCTGGGCCAGGGTCACTCTGAGGGCAGTTCCGCCGGTCCCACCCGCCCCCCTGGCCGTCCCGAGCGACTGCCGGCCCCACCCCGTCGGCCCCGTCTCAGCAGCCTCGGGACGGCCCTGCGGGCACTGCCCTTGTGCCCTCAGGTGGTGCTGGCCTGCTACCCCTCCGACTCCGGGTGTGCCCCCGCCGCGCTGTCCCTCAGAATCTCCGCGACCACCGCAGCGAAGTCCACGTCGGGGCCGTAGGTGCTCTCGGCGGCCTCCAGCCACGAGAGAGCTTCGGTCGCAATTGGGGTCCTGACCCCAACCCCGGCCGCGGCGTCACGGATCAGCCCCAGGTCCTTGACCGCCAGCCCGAGACGCAGCTGGGGCGGAAAGTTCCCCGACTCGACCATGGCGCGACGGTTGCGAAGCAATCCCCCCCAGGGGGAGCCGGCGAGGATGTCCAGGGCGATGTCGCGCTCGACTCCGAGGGCGGTCGCCAGCGCCAGGGCTTCGCCCAGCGCCGCGATCACCCCGCCCAGGGAGAGGTTGACCCCCAACTTCATGGACGCGCCCGCCCCGGGGCCCCCGACCCGGTGCGGCGACCCCATTGAGGTGAGGAGAGGGACGACCCGATCGAAGTCCGCCGGCAAAGCTCCCACCATGATCACCAGCCGGCCCTCGGCGGCCTCGGGGAGGCTGCCGAGGACAGGCGCGTCGATCAGCGTCACCCCGGCCGGAAGCTGCGATCCGAGATGGGCCGCCGCGTCGGGCCCGACCGTGGACATCTCCAGAAGGATCGCGCCGGGGCCGAGGGTTGAGGCCGCCCCGCGGGGCCCCAAGACCACCTGCTCCAGTGCGGCGCGATCGGCCAGCATGGAGATCGCGAACTCGACCCCCTCGACCGCCGCGGCCGGGTCCGTCGCCGCCTTGGCGCCCTCCCCGACCAGGGCGATGGCTCGGTCCGGCTCCAGGTCCCAGACGGTGAGGCAGTGGCCGGCCTGGAGGACGCGCCGGGCCATGCGCTGGCCCATCAGGCCCAGCCCAAGGAACCCCACCCTGCTCAAGCCGGTCACCTCCAGGTTGCGGGGCCCTCGCGCCCCCGGCGTCAGGCCGCCAGTCTATGGCCCAGAGCGACGCCAAAGCGGGCCGGGCGTCGGCCACCCAGCTTTGCCGCTGGGATGGCGGCTCCGGCGGAGAACGACGATTGGGCAGCGGTGCGGCCCGCTGGGTACTGTTGGGGCAAGGACACGCCACCAGGAGAATTGGCATGATCGAGATCGACATCCCCGGCTGGCGCCAGCTGAGGCTGACCACCCTGGTGCTGGATCTCAACGGGACCCTGGCCCTCGACGGCCACCCGCTGCCCCTCCACGAAACCATCGCCGAGCTCGCGGAGCGAGTCGACATCCGCCTTCTCTCCGCCGACACCTACGGGACCCTCGAGCGCGTCGCGGCTGAGCTGGGGGTCACCGCCATGCGCCTCCAACCCGGGGGTGGGGAGTCCGACCAGAAGGCCCAGGCGGTGCGCCTCATGGGCGCGGAGTCGGTCGCCGCCATCGGCAATGGCGCCAACGACGTGGGGATGCTGGAGCTCGCGGCCCTCTCGGTTGTGGTCCTGGGTGATGAAGGAGTGGCGACCCGAGCGCTGCTGGCCGCCGACTTGGTGGTCGGCTCCGCCGACGAAGCGCTGGACCTGCTGCTTCATCCCAGCCGGCTGGTGGCCACCCTGCGCCGCTGACGGGCCCGCCCCGCGGCGCCGTCGCTGGGGCTGCGCCAGGACCGGTACCATCGGCTGGTGCAGGACGACTTCCGCACCATCATCGAGCCGTTTCGGATTCACTCGGTGGAGCCGCTGCGAATGACCACTCCGCAGCAGCGGTCGGCGGCTGTCCGCGATGCCGGCTACAACCTCTTCAACCTCCACGCCGACGATGTCCTGATCGACCTCCTGACCGACTCGGGCACCGGGGCGATGTCCCGAGACCAGTGGGCCGCGATCCAGCACGGTGACGAGAGCTACGCCGGATCCCCCTCGTGGTTCCGATTCCTCAGAGCGGTCCAGGAGCTCTTCCCGTTCCGGCACGTCATCCCAACCCACCAGGGCCGGGCCGCCGAGAGGATCCTCTTCTCAGTTCTCGGCGGTCCTGGCAAGGTCATTCCCAACAACACCCACTTCGATACCACCCGAGCCAATGTCGAGTTCACCGGCGCCGAGGCGGTGGACCTGGTGATTCCCGAGGGCCGGGACCCCGCGCTGTTCCACCCGTTCAAGGGGAACCTGGACCTCTCCGCCCTGGAGCAACTGCTCTCCGAACGGGCGGAGGACGTCCCGGTTGCCTTCGTCACCATCACCAACAACTCGGGTGGGGGCCAGCCGGTCTCGCTGGCCAATCTCCGGGGAGCCAGCAGGCTCTGCCACCAATACGGGGTGCCGCTGTTCCTCGACGCCTGCCGGTTCGCCGAGAACGCCTGGTTCATCCACCAGCGCGAGGAGGGCCAGGAGCGGCGCGAGATCGCCGACATCGTTCGGGAGATGGCCTCACTCGCCGACGGCATGACCATGAGTGCCAAGAAGGACCCCTTCGGCAACATCGGCGGCTGGCTGGCGATGAACGACGACCAACTGGCCGAGCAATGCCGCAACCTTCTCATCCTCACCGAGGGGTTTCCCACCTACGGCGGCCTGGCGGGCCGCGACCTGGAGGCCATCGCCCAGGGCCTCCAGGAGGCTGTCGACCCCGATTACCTGCGCTACCGCATCCGCTCCACCGCGTACTTGGGCGAGGCCGTGGCCGCGGCAGGCGTCCCGGTGGTGCAGCCGATCGGGGGGCACGCGGTCTACCTGGACGCCCGCAGCCTTCTGCCCCACATCCCTCCCCTGCGCTACCCCGGGCAGGCACTCTCGGTGGCGCTGTACCAGACGGGGGGGATCCGGAGCGCGGAGATCGGCACTGTGATGTTCGGACGGCATCCCGATGGTTCCGAGCAACCGGCCGCCATGGATCTGGTGCGACTGGCGGTGCCCCGCCGCACCTACACCCAGAGCCACATCGACTACGTGATCGAGGTGGTCCTGAAGGTCGCGAGTGAGGCGCCAGCCCTGCCCGGCTACCGGATGGTGTCGGAGCCCCCGGCGCTCCGACACTTCACCGCCCGCTTCGAGCCGGTCTGAGGTCCGGGCCGCTCAGCATCCCCCGGTCCCCGACCAGGACCACCCCCTGGAGATGGAAGCGCCCCTTGATCTTCTCCACCTGGGCGGCCACCGTGCTGAGGTCGCCGGTGTTGCCCGGCACCGCCTCGACCGCCACCGGCCGTCCCGCCCCGTCCAGCCAGTCGAGGGCGGAGTGCACCTTCTGCACGGTGGCGTCCTCCACCGAGAACATCGAGCTCAAGGTGGACTCGCCCGACGTCCGGG
>DAHUYV010000008.1 GCA_027306885.1 Candidatus Dormiibacterota bacterium | reverse complement strand
AGATCAGCTGCCGACGTAGGCGGCGAGGTGCTCGCCGGTGAGGGTGGAGCGGGCGGCGACGAGTTCGGCGGGTGTGCCCTCGAAGACGATCCGGCCGCCCTCGTGGCCGGCGCCGGGGCCGAGGTCGATGATCCAGTCGGCGTGTGCCATGACCGCCTGGTGGTGGGCGATGACGATGACCGACCTGCCGGAGTCGACGAGCCGGTCGAGCAGGCCGAGCAGCTGCTCGACGTCGGCGAGGTGGAGGCCCGCGGTCGGCTCGTCGAGGACGTAGACGCTGCCCTTCTCGGCGATGCGGGTGGCCAGCTTGAGCCGCTGCCGCTCGCCGCCGGACAGCGTGGTGAGCGGCTGGCCGAGGATGAGGTAGCCGAGCCCGACGTCGACCAGCCTGCCGAGGATGGCGTGCGCGGCCGGCGTGCGCGCCGCGCCGGCGCCGAAGAACTCCTCCGCCTCGGTCACCGCCATCGCGAGCACCTCGCTGATGTCACGGCCGCCGAGGTGGTGGTCCAGCACCGACGGCTGGAACCGCTTCCCCTCGCACTCCTCGCAGGTGGTGGCGACGCTGGCCATCATCGCCAGGTCGGTGTAGATGACGCCGACGCCGTTGCAGTTGGGGCAGGCGCCCTCGGAGTTGGCGCTGAACAGCGCCGGATCCACGCCGTTGGCCTTCGCGAACGCCTTGCGGATCGGGTCGAGCAGGCCGGTGTAGGTCGCCGGGTAGCTCCGTCGCGAGCCGCGGATCGCGCTCTGGTCGATCGACACCACACCCGCCTTGGCGGGGATCGACCCGTGCACCAGCGAGCTCTTGCCGGAGCCGGCGACGCCGGTGACGACGACCAGCACCCCGAGCGGGATGTCGACGTCGACGTCGCGCAGGTTGTGCGCCGAGGCGCCGCGGATCTCCAGCACTCCCGACGGCGTCCGCACCGACGGCTTCAATGAGGCGCGGTCGCTCAGGTGCCGCCCGGTGAGCGTGCCGCTGGCCCGCAGCGCCTTCACCGTGCCCTCGAACACCACCTCGCCCCCTTCGCTGCCGGCGCCCGGGCCGAGGTCGACCGCGTGCTCCGCGATCGCGATCACCTCCGGCTTGTGCTCCACGACCAGCACGGTGTTCCCCTTGTCGCGCAGCAGCAGCAGCAGCTGGTTCATCCGCTGGATGTCGTGGGGGTGCAGCCCGATCGTCGGCTCGTCGAAGACGTAGGTGATGTCGGTGAGCGAGGACCCGAGGTGACGGATCATCTTGGTGCGCTGCGCCTCGCCGCCCGACAGCGTGCCCGACGAGCGGTCGAGGCTGAGGTAGCCGAGCCCGATCTCGACGAAGGAGTCGAGGGTCTGCCGGAGCGACGCCAGCAGCGGCCCGACGGACGGTTCGTCCAGCCCCCGCACCCATTCGGCGAGGTCGCTGATCTGCATCGCGCAGGCGTCGGCGATGCTGATCCCCTTGACCTTCGATGACCGAGCCGCCGCGCTTAGCCGGGTGCCGCCGCAGTCGGGGCAGGCGGTGAACGTCACCGCCCGCTCCACGAAGGCGCGGACGTGGGGCTGCAGCGAGTCGATGTCCTTGGAGAGGAACGACTTCTGGATTCTCGGGATCAGACCCTGGTAGGTGAGATTGATGTTGTCGACCCTGATCTTGGTCGGCTCCCTTCGGAGCAGGTCGTGGAGCTCGGTCTTGCTGTACTCCCGGATCGGCTTGTCCGGGTCGAAGAAGCCGCAGCCGCTGAAGATGCGGCCGAACCAGCCGTCGAAGCTGTAGCCGGGGATCGTGAGGGCACCCTGCTTGAGCGACTTGCTGTCGTCGTACAGCTGAGACAGGTCGAAGTCGGTGACCGAGCCCCGCCCCTCGCAGCCCGGACACATCCCGCCGGTGCGGGTGAAGGTCCGGCTCACGGTCTTGCCGGCGCCGCGTTCGATCGTGATCGAACCGCCCGCCCGGACCGAGGCGACGTTGAAGGAGAACGCGGCGGGCGGGCCGATGTGCGGCTGCCCGAGCCGGCTGAACAGGATGCGCAGCATCGCGTTGGCGTCGGTGGCGGTGCCGACCGTGGAGCGGGAGTCGGCAGCGACCCGCTGCTGGTCGACGACTATCGCCGGCGTCAACCCCTCGAGCACGTCGACCTCGGGCCGCGCCAGCGCCGGCATGAAGCCCTGCACGAAGGCGCTGTAGGTCTCGTTGATCATCCGCTGCGACTCCGCGGCGATCGTGCCGAACACCAGGGAGCTCTTGCCCGAGCCGGAGACGCCGGTGACCACCGTCAGCCGGCGCTTCGGGATCTCGACGCTGACGTCCTTGAGGTTGTTGACGCGCGCGCCGTGCACGCGGATCAGGTCGTGACTGTCGGCCACCGGCGGCGCGGATGCCCGCGGACCCCTCCGGGTGGCCATGCTCATCGTGTCCCCAGCGGTCGGGCGGGGCCGCCTTCGCGGTCTCCGTCGGCCCCGCCGGGCTCGATCTGAACCGCTTCGAGCAGTCCGTCCGGTCCTCCCCCCGCCGACCGGATCGGCGGTGTGGGCGGGGAGGGGGGGACGCCCGCCGGGCTGACGCCGGCCGGGGTGGCGCTCGGCCCACCTGCCGATGCAGCCACGCCGCCGGGGCCGGGGGAGCCGCTTGGCACCCGTCCGGTGACGCGCCCGGCCGAGGCGTCCGACAGCCAGCGGCCGTCGCGCATCAGCTCGCGGTCGGGCAGCTCGTTCACCTCGCGCCAAGCCTGGATGCGGAGCGGGCGGATGCGGAACCAGCGGTACGGAGGGGCCAGCTCCCGGGGGTCGAAGCCGGTGCGCGCGGCGAACCGGTCACCCCGCTGCCCTGGCAGGGCGTCGATCTCCAGGACCTCGACTTCGCCCTCGATCATGGAGACGTCGCGGGTGGGGCCCAGCCCCAGCCGAACCGCCCGGTTGGCGGCCAGGTTCCTGCCCGTCGGGCTGTCCTTTGGCGTGGCCATGAGCAGCGCCTCGCCGTCCCAGTCGAAGGAGAGCGGCACCAGGTGCGGCGCAGCGTCCGCTGAGGCACTGGCCACCCAGAGGTCTCGGTCGTTGGTGAGCCGATGCTCGGTGTCGCGGCGACGCTGAGCGCGGGAGCGGGGATCGGGCACTCAGCTGTCCTGAAGCAGCCCCAGCACGTTGCCATCGGGGTCGGTGACCGTGGCCACCAGGCGGCCCCCACCGACGTCGTGGGCGGGCTCGTTCACGGCGGCACCGGCAGCGGTCACCTCGGCCAGCTTCGCCTCGATGTCCGACACGTGCCAGTAGGCGACCGGTGAGGTCATGCCCTGCGGTCCACCACCCGGCACCAGGCCGATGTGCTGGCCCGCCACGTCGAAGCCGACGTAGTAGGGGCCGTCGGTCTGTGGCGAGGCGCCGAGCAGGGCGGCGTACACCGCCTTGGCCCTCGCCAGGTCGGACACCGGATGCAGCACGGTCTTGATTCCCTCGGTGGAAGAGGCGGTCATGGTCACTCCTCAAGTCGTGGGTCCCATCGACCCGGTGTGTCCTGTCGAGCCTAAGAATGAATCGGGGGCCGGGAGGTCCTGTGCCCGGTGCTGTCCATGGCGGTCATGCTAGCTGCGGCTTGGAGGCCGAAGCTTCTCGATTCCTGATCACTCGGGTCGGCCTGGGGCCGGCCGCCGAGCTGCGGCCGCACCGCCCACCGCGGGGCCGACGTCACGGGTCGCGCCCGAAACGGCCTCCACCACTGCCGCGGGCCGGCCACCGGATCCGCCGAGCATCCCCCAGGTCTGCCGCGGCGGCCCCGCCCTCGCCGCCGCTCTCGGGCTCACTGGGGCGGTGGACAGCTCCTCGGTCGGCGCGGGGAGGCGGCCCCCTAAGCGCCTCGGGAACGGGCGCCCGCGAACCTCAGTCCGGGGTGTCCTGGGCGGCCACCGCCTGCCGCTGCCCCTCGTCGCCCAGCGCCTCGCGGATCATGATCAGCCGGCAGTGGACCCGGTTGAGCAGCTCCTGCCCCATCCGGTCGAGGCTGAACTCCCCGAAGCGCGGCGGGGCGCCCAGCCCGACCACCACCAGGTCGGCGTCCCACCGCCTTGCCTCGTCCACCACGGCCGGCCCGGCGTCGCGCGCCTGGAGGACCTGGGTCTGGACCTTGGTCCCCAGCTGGGATGCCATCTCCTCCAGCTCGGCGAGGGTCTCCTCAGCCCCTCCCAGCTCCTCCGCCAGATTGGCCGAGAGCGGGAGGTGGCGCGGAACCTCCAGCACCGTGATCACCAGGACCTCGGCCTTGGCCGGCCGGGCCAGCCGGCAGGCCGCCCGGAGGGCGTCAAAGTCCACCGGGACGCCGGTGACCGGGACGACGATGCGTCGGGGCCCGAGCACCCCGGTGCGTTCGGGACTCACAACCGCTCCGGGACGAAAGAAACGCGAAGCCACGGCTTCCCATTGTGCTCGATTGGCGGCGGGCACGGGTGCGGCGCGGGCCAGGGATATACTCACCACTCGTGAAGGCGGTGATCGTGGGGTGCGGGCGGGTCGGCTCGGTGCTGGCCAAGGACCTCGCCGCCGCCGGCCATGAGGTCACGGTGGTGGACACCTCCCGGCAGGCCTTCGACCGGCTCGGCAGCCGGTTTCCCGGGCGGATGGTCCTCGGCAACGGCATCGACCAGCACGTCCTGGAGGAGGCCGGCGCCCCGGGAGCGGACTGGTTCGTCTCGGTCACCAACGGGGACAATCGCAACATCATGTCCGCCCAGATCGCCAAGGAGATCTTCAAGATCCCCCGGGTGATGACCAGGATCTACGACCCGATCCGGGAGGAGGTGTATCGGGAGATGGGCCTGTACACCTACTGCCCCACCCTGGTGGGGGCGGCGATCGCCAAGACCTACTTCGAGCAGGGGCCGGAGGCGGCCGACCGGGCCCGCCAGGAGGTGGTCGGTGCCAGAGGAGGCGCCGGTGGCTGAACGCCCCGCCTACGTGATCGTCATCGGGGGGGGTAAGGTCGGGTACTACCTGACCCACCGGCTCCTGCGGGCGGGGTACGAGGTGGCGCTGATCGAGAAGGACCGCGCCCGGGCGGCCTCGATCTCCGCCCAGCTGGGCAGCTGTGCCTGCCTGGTGGGTGACGGGGACGAGATGGCCTTTCTCGCCACCAGCGGAATCGAGAGGGCGAACGTGGTGGCGGCGGTCACCGGCGACGACGAGGACAACCTGGTGGCCTGCCAGCTGGCCAAGCGCCAGTTCCGGGTCCCGCACACCATCGCCCGGGTGAACAACCCCAGCAACGTCCAGCTCTTCCAGAAGCTCGGCGTCGACGTGGCGGTGTCCGCCACCGAGCTGATCCTGAACGAGATCGACAACGCGCTGGCGACCCACGGAGACGCCCAGCGGCTGGCGCTGGAGGGGACCGAGGCGGGGCTGGTCCGGCTGTCGGTGCCGAAAGGGGCGGCCGGCCATTCCACCCCGGAGCTGCGGGCACTGCGCGGGGAGCGGGTCCTGCTCCTCATCCGCGACGGCCGGGAGATGGACCCAGCCGCCAAGCTGGAGGTCGGAGACCAGCTGGTCCTGTACACCAACCGACCGACCTCGGACTTTGACCTGGAGGCGCCCGAGCTCCTCAGTCCGGTCTCGGGCTGAGTCCCTCCACTCCGGCCGCCGCGTAGAGGTCCCACATCCCGGCCACCGCCTGCATCCCCCGGAACAGCTGGGCCAGCACCACCCGCTCGTTGGGCGCATGGATCCGGTCCTCGGGAAGGCCGACGCCGAAGAGGACGCACGGCAGGCCGAGCTCGCCGGCCAGGGTGGCCACCGGCGGAATGCTTCCCCCCTCCCGGATGTAGACCGGCTCGCGGCCCCACACCGCGGCCACCGCCTCCGCCGCCAGCCGGACCGCCGGGTGGTCGGTAGGGGTGAGGACGAACGGTCCGTCGTGGATGAGCCTGAAGTCCACCCGCACACCGGGGGGAGCGACGCTCCGGAGGTGAGTTCCCACCGCTTCAGTGACCTGGGGTGCGGTCTGGTCCGGCACCAGCCGGGAGGAGAGCTTCGCCCAGGCGCGGGCGGGGATGACGGTCTTGGCCCCGAGGCCCTGGTATCCGCCCCAGATGCCGCAGATCTCCAAGGTGGGCCGGATCGTCCGCCGCTCCATCGTGCTGAACCCTTCCTCTCCCCCGGCGGCGGCGCCGACCGGGGCGAGGAAGCCGGCCTCGTCGAAGGGCACGGCCCCGAGCTGCCGGCGCTCCTCGGCGGACAGCTCCCGGACCGCGTCGTAGAAGCCCCGAACGGTGACGCGGCCGTGCCGGTCGTGGAGGCCCGCCAGCATCTCGCTGAGCACCGCCAGCGGGTTCATGACCGCTCCGCCGTACACCCCGGAGTGGAGGTCGGTCTCAGCGGTCTGCACTCCCAGCTCCCAGTAGGCGAGGCCCCGGAGCCCCACCGTGAGGGCGGGCAAGTCCTCGGCCAGCATCCCGGTGTCGCTCACCACCGCCACGTCGGCGGCCAGGTCGGCGCGGTGCGCCCGCACCAGCTCCTCAAAGTGCTCCGACCCGTCCTCCTCCTCTCCCTCGGCGATCAGCTTCAGGTTGATGGGCAGCTGCCCGCGGGCGTCGAGGATGCCGCGCACCGCCTCCAGGTGCATGAGGATGTGGCCCTTGTCGTCGGCGGTGCCCCGCCCCAGCAGCTGCCCGTCGCGCTCCAGCGGGACGAAGGGCGCCAGGTCCCACTCCGCCTCCGGGTCCACCGGCTGGACGTCGTGGTGCCCGTACACCAGCACCGTCGGAAGCCGGGGGTCAACCAGCCGCTCGGCGAAGACCGCCGGGTGTCCCGAGGTCTCCCAGACCTCCGCTCTGGTCATCCCGCAGGCGAGCGCGTAGTCGCGCAGGAAGGCGGCCGACGCCGCCACATCGCCGGCCCGCTCCGGGTCGGTGCTGACCGACGGGATCCCGACCCATCGGGACAGACCCTCAACGAGCGGCCGTTCCCGGGCCGCCACCGCGTCCCGGAGGAGGCCGTCCCCGCCGGTCATCGGCCGAGCCCCCGGCTCTGCCGGGGGCTCAGTCCGATGGTGACCCCCGTCAGGCTGCCTTCCCGATCTTGAAGATCTTGGTCCCGCAGACGGGGCAGCTTCCAGTGACCGCGGGCTTGCCGTTCTTGAGGGTCGTGGGCTGAGGGTCTTTGATCTCGCGACTGGTCTTGCACTTCATGCAGAAACCGGTGACGGCCATGTGGTGCCCCTCCGCTGGACGTGGTGCCCGAGCCCGAGCTCGGAGCGATCAGCCGCATTGTATTGGCCGATCTCGCTCCCCGCAAGTTGAGGGGCGATGTGACGGCCCTGAGCTCACCTCGAATCCGCCGCTTCTCGGCCCTGCTGGCGGCGGCGGATCCAGCCCAGAATGCCGGCCGCGTTCGAGGGAACCCCGTTCAGCGCGTCCACCACCGGCTGCCGCGAGGCCTCCACGGCCGGCTCGTAGGCCCGCTCCAGGAGGGCCCGTTCGAGGTGGTCCAGGGAGGGCTCCTCGGCGTAGGCCTCCTCGGCGATCGTGCACCAGCGACGCATGGTCGCCTCGGCCTCGGCCAGGACCTCCTGGGGATCCCCCGCCGGCCCGAAGTGGGTCAGGACCAGCTGCTCCGGCCGGAGGGACGCCAGGCGGTGGAGCGAGTGGATCGCCACCTCCAGGTCGAAGTCGTCAGGCGGGGTTGCGGGCCGTAGCGGTCCACCTCCGGGCACCTTGACCCCGGCGGCGTCCCCCACCAGGAGCACCCCCGTCGAGTCGTCCAGCACCGCGATGTGATGCTTGGCGTGGCCCGGGGAGTGGACCAGGGTCAGGGTGCGGCCCGCGCCCAGGTCCAGCCTCTCCATGTCCTCGGCGGCGTGGAGGCGGTCGGCCTCCACCGGCAGCATCCGCCCGTACAGGGAGTCGAGCCGGGGCCCGTACACCGCCGCGGCCGCGGCCACCAGGCGGGTGGGATCGGCCAGGTGGCGTACGCCCTTCGGGTGGCAGATGACGGTGGCCTTGGGGAAATGGCGCGACACCTCCCCCACCCCGCCCCCGTGGTCGAGGTGGATGTGGGTCAGCACGACGTAGGCGAGCTGGTCCGGACCCAGCCCCCGCCGTTCCAGCGCCCCCAGCACCCGCCCGGAATCCAGCTGCGGGCCGGTCTCGACCAGGCAGGGCCGCTCCCCGTCGATGAGGAAGACGGCGTTCAGCTCCTGCCAGCCCCCGAGCTCGGTGTCAATCTCCAGGACTCCGGGGGCGATCTGGTGGTCCACGAGACCCTCTCCAACTGGGCCGGGGCGGGCTGGCCCGGGCCGGAGCTGAGTGTATACAGGGGGGCCGACGGTGAGCTTTAAGTATTCACTCAGCTCGGTCTCAGGATCGGCAAAGTCGGCGCTGTCATCGTGGTTCTCATATCGCTGGAAGGGCTGGCACCGGCCGGCTGGGGGTGGTGATGTTGGTGACCTATCTGGGGCGCGGGTTGCGCCCTGGCCGTCAAGGCGCCCCGGCGTCCGGGGAGCTGCGGGCATGAGTCCGGTGGCGGTCGATCCGCGGCCTCAGGAGACGAGCGCCGCCGCCGGGATCTCTCTCCGCCGGGCCCCGATTGCCACGTCCCTTGGCTCCCGGCTGTCACCCCGGGTTCGGCGGGTGTCCCGCTACCTGGTCACCTCGGGGATCTCCACGGTCGTGAGCGAGGTGACCCTGTTGACGCTCCTCGGCCTCAGGGTGACCAGCGCGGTCCCGGCCTCGGTGACCGCGACTGTGGTGGGCGGGCTGGTCTCCTACCTCCTCAGTCGGTACTGGATCTGGCCCGAGGCGAACCGCAACCGGCCGGGCCGGCAGCTTGCCGAGTACTGGGCCGTGACCGTGGCCGGACTCCTCCTCTCGGCGGCCGTCACCGGGGCCGTGGGGGCTCACGCCACCGGCAGCCACCCGCTGCGCGTGGCCGAGGTCGGCGCCGCCTATCTGGCCACCTACGGCCTTCTGTGGGCGGCCAAGTTCGCCGTGTACCAACGGCTGATCTTCCGCTCCGAGAGGGTCGCGGCTCCCGGCTGAGCGCCTTCGGGCCGAGGGTGTCCCCGACCTATACTCGGCCCGTGGCAGATCCGATCGAGGAGCCCTCGGTTCCCGAGCCAGCTTCTGCCCCGGGCGGCCCGCTTCCGGAGTTCATGAACCCCGAGTCGGAGCACTACCAGCCCTGGGCGGACAAGCAGATCGTCAACGCCGCCAAGGAGAAGCGCCCGCTGGCGGACTTCCTGGCCGAGTTCGACGAGCGCCTGCGGGCTTCGGGGCCGATCTCCGAGCCGGGCTGGGAGGTGGACCGCAACCTGCGGCTGCTGGCGCGCTTCTCCAGCGCCCCAGCGACCCCCAAGAAGAGGCGCCGACGGAGCCGCTCGGGCCGCGGCACTACTCCGGCGGCGCCCGGAGCGGCGGCGCCACGCCCGGGGCGCCAGCGCGCCCCTCGCGCCCAGCCCCCAGCGTCGCAGGGGGCGACCCCGCCGCCGACAGCGGCGCGTCGCCGTCGCCGTCGCCGCCGCCCCCGGGGAGGGGGAGGCGGGGCCCCCGGGGGCGCCGCTGCAACTCCTTGACCCGAGCCAGGCCGCGCGCTGTCGGCTTTGACTTCGGCAGGACCCTGGTCGAGATCGGCTACCCGGCCGAGGGGCTTCGCCAGGTGGGCCCGGAGCTCGTGGCCGAGCTGGGGCTGCGGACGACGCCGGTGACGCCGTCCGAGGTGGGCCCGGCGATCGACTCCCTGGTGGACCGGCTGATCGCCGAGCGCCACCGGCGCGACCCCCTCCACGAGGTGGACATCCGCGCCGTGTATCGGGAGGCGCTGAGCTCAGTGCTCCAGATGGAGGCAACCTCGTCCCAGGCCGAGCTCGCCTCCCTGCTCCTGCAGCGGCCCTGGTCGGCGGTGGTGAGGCCACTTCCCGGGGTGTTGGAGGCCCTGGACCACCTGCGCGCCAACGGGGCCCGGCTCGGCCTGCTGTCCAACGCTCCCTATCCCCCCTCTGCCCTCCACGGGATGTTGGATGCCAGCGGCCTCTCCGCCCGCCTGGACGCGGCGCTCTTCAGCTGCGAGCTGGGCATCCGCAAACCCGCTCCAGCCGCCTTCGAGGCGCTTCTCCGGGGGCTGGACACCGAGCCGCCAGCCGCTTGGTTCGTCGGCGACGAGTGGGAGTCGGACATCCTGGGGGCGGCTGGCGCCGGCCTGCGCCCCCTGCTCGCCCCCGGGTCCCCAGAACCGCCGGACTCGGGGTCGGTCACCCGCCTCCGGTCGTTCAGCCACCGGGTGGAGCTGTGGCACTCGGAGGCCGGCGCTCCCGAGGGCAACGCCTCGCCGCACTAGACTTCCCTTACGATGCGCGTGAGCCAGCTCTTCGGTGCGACCCTGCGCGCCGTGCCCGCCGACGAGCTCTTCTCCCACCAGCTCCTGCTGCGGGCGGGGTTTCTTCAGCAGCTGGCCTCGGGCATCTTCAGCCTCCTCCCCCTCGGGGC
>DAHUYV010000064.1 GCA_027306885.1 Candidatus Dormiibacterota bacterium | reverse complement strand
GAGCTCACCCTGGGACGGGAGGGCGGCAGCGAGCATGCCAGCCGGGCCCTGGAGATCCTGCGCAACCTCGGCGACCAACCGTGGCTGGAGGCGAGGGCGCTCAACCAGCTCGGGATCAGGGCCTACTTCGCCGGCCACTGGTCGGAGGCGGTCGACTTCTACACCCAGTCATGCGACGCCTGCCGGCGGGCGGGAGACGAGTGGACCGCCGCGGTCGGCGCCGGAAACATCGCCGAGGTGCTGGCCGACCAGGGGCACCTGGAGCAGGCCGAGACCATCCTGGAGGAGGCGCTCCGGACCTACCAGGCCGCGGGGACACCAACCTTCATCGGCTACGGGACGATGCTGCTGGGGCGGCTGGCGGCTCGGCGCGGGGACTTCAAGCGGGCCCGGCCGCTGCTGGAGAGGGCCCGCGGTCTGTCAGCGAGCGACGGCGAGACCCTCCAGGTGCTCCAGTCGGACGCCGCGCTGGCCGAAGCTTTGCTCCTGGGCGGCGATCTGCCGGCCGCCGTGGACCTGGCGGAGCAGCTGCTTCAGGGCGCCGCCCTGGTCCCGGGGAGTGATCTGCTGGTGGCCTGGCTGGAGCGAGTACTGGCGCTCGCCAGGGCGGCCCGGGGGGAGGAGTGGGCCCTGGTCGGCACCCACCTCCAGACCTCCGTCGACATCGCCCGGCGCCGGGGCGCCCGGTACGAGCTCGCGCTGTCCCTCCGGGCGCGGGCGGACCTCTGGCCCAGCGCGGGGCCGGAGGTCCGCCAGGAGAGCTCGGAGCTCTTCGATCAGCTCGGGGTGGTCGAGACGGCCCGCGGCCTGGGCCGGCTCAAGCCGACCCAGGCGCTTGCCTGATCACCAGTACATCGGGGCGCCGCCGAAGGAGCTGGTCTGAATGACCACCTGCTCGGCGCCGCCGACCCTGGCGTATGACAAGACGCAGATCTGAAGCGGGAAGGAACCGGCCCTGGCCTTGTAGGCGGGGTTGCCGCAGGCGAACAGCAGACCCTGGTAGGGGTACGGACTGCTCTCCACGAACCTGCGATCCGAACGGAAGAAGGGCTGCGTGGCTCCGACGCAGACCGGAATGCGCTGGTCCCGATCATCGGAGCGGACCTCGTCGAAGAGGGACTTGGGGAAGGTGAGCGTCACGGTGCCCCCGACCGTCTGGCCGGAGGAGCTGCTGGTGGTCACCGCCAGCGGGTCGGCATTCCCGGAAAGGGAGACGAAGCGGTCGCAGGAGAGCGTCCCCGTGCCAAAGGCGGCGGACAGCTGAAACTGGGAGTTGTCGGTGTTCGAGGCGTCGACCCCGCCGGTGGTGCCGGTGGCACCGCTCTGCACCTCGGTGCTGCAGCTGCCGGTGCAGGTCCCGGTAACCGATTCCGGGAGCGACGTTGTCGGCGCCACCACGACATCATCCAGCACCGGTCCGAAGGGGCCGGTGTTGCTGGGGTCGCCGGCAAATGTCAGCGTTGTGCTGGCCCCGGTCGCGGTGAAGGTGTAAGCCTCTGGGGCCCAGGTCAAGTTGGGCTCTCCCATCCCAGAAGGAATCGTGAATGAGTACGTTGACTCGGGATTCCCCGAGGCCGTCACATCCAAGATCTTGGTCGTGGGAGCGCCGTCGGGGTTGCCGGAGAGATAGAACGAGACGCTGTAGCTAGCGCCTGCGGTGGTGTCGAAGGTTTGCTGGATGGTTCCATTGGTGTTGCCGTTCATGTCGAGGCTCCGGGTGCCGGGAACCTCCGGGTTCCAATAGCTGCCAATCCAGTCGATGCTGCCGGCGGTGACCTTCCAATCCGTCATCGCGCCAGCGTTCGGCGTGCCAGAGGTGAGCGTGTCAAACCCAGAACTGTTGGGGGTATAGGTTCCAGCGCTGAAACTGCCGTTCTGGAAGCCGTTGACAACAGTGTTGGCCGCCAGGACCGGTCCCGAGACGACGAGCGCTGCCACGAAGATCGCGGCAACGGCGAGGTACCGTACTCTCATAGGTCGATTTCTCCCTTCGTTGCGACCTCAGGTCAAACGCCCGGGGCCGGGCCCGCCAGTGGCTCAGCGCCGTCCAGGCGGCCGGATGCGGACGGCGCGTCATCGCCTCCCCGAGTGGACGGCCAAGGTAAGCGACGTGCTGCGCGGGTGTCAAGAGGCCATGACTCGGTGGGGGCCGCGACGGCTCGGACGCGGCTGCCCGGGTCGCGGCTGGCGTGCCGGTCGGAGCTCCCGCCGCAGCTCCGACCGGGCCCGGCCAGAGCCGCGGGCGACAACCTCCACCCCGGCCCGCCGTCGTTCGGCCAGCCGCCGAAGCCGCCCCCGGCCCATCTGGGTCGACTCCACCTCCTTGCCGTCCGGGTCCCGGACGGCGGTGACCCAGGAACCCTCCCAGCCTCTCGATCGGATACCGACCTGGGATCCCCTTGGTTTGCAGTCGGGCCACGTCCGACCCCAGGTCAAAGACCGCTGGCGCGAAGCGGACCGGGCCGGGACCGCGGCCCGGTTCCCCCGAATGGAGCGCGAAGTGGACATCGGCCAGCTCGCAGCCCCAGTGTGGCTGGCCGGCGTGTTCCTCGGCGAGAAGGGGAAGTTCGCACCCTGCGCGGTAGAACGCCGCCGGCCTCTCGGCGTCGGAAGAAACGATCGAGACAGCGGACCGGAACTCGATGCCGGCCGGCCCTGCCCCTGCCCTTCCTCCGTCCCGGTCGCGGGGCGAGATTCGGGCCTCGACGGCCCCCAGGTGGGAGGCACTCTCGCACGGCCCCCGGGGAGCGCGGCCTTCCCGGGCGGTCCGGCCCGCCGCAGCGGCACGTCCGAGGCCGGCGCCGGCTGCCTCAGGCCCGCGAAGCAGCCGGTGCCGGCACCACGGGAAGCAGCAGATGGCTGGGATGGCGCTGGTCGTGGTAGATGGTGTCCGTGGCCCCCAGGTGACCGAGGTAGTACTGCCCCTGCTGGTCTAGGGCGGCGATGTCGAGGCGCAGCCGGTGGCCGGCCGCGAACACCCAGCTGGTGGGCCAGATCTCGATGGCGAACCGGTAGACCCGGCCCGGCTCCAGCGGTTCCGGGCGCCCGTGGCGGTGATGGGGCGCCAGCGCGGTGCTGCGCGCGGGGTCCAGCGCCCGGTGCGAGGCCCTGAGCCAGCCCTCGGTCACCACCCGCGCGGGCGGGGCGACGTCGAGAGCTCGGATCGCGGCCTCGACCTCAGCGCTGAGCGGCGCCAGATCCACCAGCTTCACGATGAATTGGGTGTCGGTGCTGGACGACGCGGCCCACAGGTTCAGCGCCACCGGCCCGGTCACCTCGGTGGCCTCCGCGAACGGCTCGCTGGTGAAGGTGAGCACCTTGCGGGTCAGGTGAACCAGGCCCAGCCTTCCCCGGACCGCGCTCCCCAGCCCCGGGAAGGTCCATTCCGGGTCGGGGTAGGTGTAGGTCGTCGAGCCCAACCGGGGGCGGGGCGGGGACCAGGATAGCCTCCCGTCGTTCAGCGACTCCGCCGCCCCCGAGGGGCCTGGCGCCAGATACAGTCGGCGGGGCTCGGCCCGCCGCAGCGGCCACTCTTGCTCGTCGCGATACCCGGTCCCGTTTCGGATCCAGAGGCGCACCGGCGGCTCGTCCATGATGCCGTTGTCGACCCCCTTGAGCCAGTGGTCGTACCAGCGGGCCAACTCCTCCTCGAACTCGGGCTGGCCGAAGAGCGCCTGCGGATCGCCGGTGTTGACCAGCAACTTATTCCGGCCCTGCGCCTCCCTGAACCCCTCCAGGTTCCCCCGGAGGTGGGAGGTGGTCGAGCCCCAGTTGCCGATGGAGAACACCGGCACCCGAATCTTGCTCAGGTCTGCCCGGCGGCTCTCCCAGAACTCGTCGTCGGTCGGATGCCGGGCCAGGTCGAGCAGGTAGTCGTCGGCCATGAAGTCGCGGCGGGTGGGCCGGTCCGGGTAGTCGAAGAACGCCCGGTTGCGGACGCTGTTGCTGTACCAGTGATTCTGAAAGCTGGCGCAGTAGATCCCCCCCTTGAAGACCGAGTCCCGGTAGAGGTCGGTGGCCGCGTCGTAGGGCGCGACGCAGGCGAGATGGGGGGGGTTCTGCGCTGCCGCCAGCCATTGGACCATGCCGTAGTAGGACTGCCCGATCATCCCCACCCTGCCGGTCGCCCAGGGCTGTGCCGCGCACCACTCGACCATCTCGTAGAGGTCTCTCTGCTCGGCCCGACTGAAGCGCTGGTACAGGCCCTCGGACTTGCCGCAGCCCCGGGCGTCCGCGTGCACGTAGACGTAGCCGCGACTCACCCAGCGGGCGATGTTCCCGGTTTCCCGGTAGCGGTAGACGCCCATGGTGGGCAGATGGACGCAGTCCTTGAGATAGGGGCTGACGGCATAGAGCACCGGATACCGGCCCGCGGCCCGGGGACGGTAGACGTCACAGGCGATCTTGACCCCGTCCCCCATCGGCACCATCACGTCCAGGTCCACGGTGGCGTCGCCGCCCAGGGGGCCGTCCCCGAGGCCCTGCGCCCGCTCCCCCGACGTGCTGTGCTCCACGCTCTCCCCTCGATGGCGCCAGCCCCACCTGGCCCGGGACCGTCAAGAGGGTACAGAAGCCGGCCCGGCCGGCGCCCCTGTCCCGCCGTCCGGCATCTCAGCGACCGGGCTGGGCGAGAAGGATCCGGCCCGACGGCGCGGCGATCTCGGGGCGCCGTGGTCGGCCCATGATGGGGAAGCGGGGCGCGCTCAGCAGATGGAGCTCCCCGATGACCCTGAAGTCGCGCCGGCGACAGAACTCGACATCCCCTTCGATGACGGTGTCCGGGGCCGCTGAGCGGCTCAGCTGGATCGGGACTCCAGCACGCCCAGGTCCCGCTCGGCGTACTCGTTGTGCAACCACTCCTCATTCAGGATGACCTGGAGGCAGTGCCGAACCGGCTCAGGTCGGTTCGGGTGGCCCGGGGTATCGGGAGGGGTGCAGATGCGGTCG
>DAHUYV010000056.1 GCA_027306885.1 Candidatus Dormiibacterota bacterium | reverse complement strand
TACAGCGTCCAGGGGAGAACCAGGACGGGAGCGCTGGCCGGGACGCGGTCCTCGAGGTAGGCGGCGGCCTGGCTCCAGTCCGCTGGGTACTGCGCCGGCCGGACCGTGGCGGGCAGCTCCCGCAGCATCCCCACTCCCGCGGGAAGCAGGGTCGCTCCAACCATCACCAGGGCCAGCAGGCGGGCCCGGCCAGCTGACCCTGGCGCCCGTGCCAGCTGGTTCACCGCCGCAGCCCCCAGGGCCACCACGGCCATGAGCCAGAGTCCGCTCCACTTCTGCGGCTCGCGGTAAGCCCCGATCAGCGGCAGATGCTGCATCAGCCAGAGGAAGGCAGCCTGGCCTGGCCCGGTGGCGGTGCTGCCCGCGAGCAGGAGTCCGAGCAGCCCGGTGCCCAACAGCCAGGCTCTCCCCCGGACCATCCAGGCTCCGGCCGCTGCAACGCCAGCAAGTGCCAGGGCTGCGAGAGGCCACCAGGGAGTGCCCGCGTTGACCATGGGGATTCGTCCCAGCCGCTCCGCCCAGAAGCCGTACAGCCCCAGCAGGTTCACCCAGAGCCCGTATTGGGGGCTTGGCGTGGACCGGAACTCCACAAGGTCAGCGCGGCTGAAGTGCTGGACGGCGTAGTAGGTGCCGTTGCTGTGGCCGAGGAGGAAGGCTGGCAGGGCGTAGGCGAGAGCCACTCCCAGAACGGCGAAGCTGCCAAGGCTCCAGAGAAGGCGCCGCCGGTCCCGCCAGGCCCGAGTCCAGAGCAGGCTCGAGAGCGCCAGGACCAGGATGAGGCCAATGGTGTGCTGGTCCAGGACCACCGCCAGCCATCCGGCCCCGGCGGTGAGGAGCAGGGCCCGGAGCCGGGGTGCCCGCTGCAGGGACTCCCAGGCGGCCAGCCAGAGGAAGATCGCCCCCACCCCCGCGGCGACCCCCCACTGGCCCTCCACGACGCGGTCGTACACGAAGGGATTGAGGGCGCCGAGCAGCCCGGCCGGCACCTGGGCGATCCAGGTGAAACGGCGCAGGAGGACCATGGGGCCGAAGCCGCAGAGGAAGAGGCTGAGGCCCAGGAAGAGCCGTCCTGACCAGTAGCCGCCGATGAGGTGGGCGACCAGCGTCAGCGGGGCGCCCACCCCTGAGAGATCGAGCGGCATCCGCGGTCCGAAGACAGCGTCAATCTGGAGGACGTAGCCCGGGGCGGCCAGCGAGTGCAGGCACCACAGGGTTGTCGCGGCGGGGAGGAGGATCGCCCTAGCCCAGGCCGCCCATCCCACCGCCCAGCGAGATGCTCCGCTCGCGGTCAGCTCGATCCCCAGGTCGGCGGCGGACACAGCGCCATGATCACCGCTCCATGGCGGTCGATGTGGAGTCCCTCCCTCGCAGGCGCGCCACGGCTCCACCTGGCCGTCGACGGGCGGAGGGAAAGCCACCCCGCGAGTGACCCGTCGGCTGTGTTCCCAACCGGGGATAACCGCACCGAACCCTTGCGGGTGTGAGCCCGCCGGCGCCGGTGGCCCATGGCTCGGTGGCGTTCACGGTGGCGCCCCCCGGAGTTCGCTGCCCCGACCTAGAGGGCACTCTTGCCGCCGCCGGCCACGATCTCATCTCGATCGGGGTGGGGGCGGAGGACCTGGCCAGCGCCGGCCCCGCAGTCGCCGCCGAGCTGGGCCGGCGGCCCGGGAAACGCAGGCCCGCACCCCAGATCTCATCCGTTGCGAGGATCCGGCCCAGGTATGGCACCCCGCGCTCGCTCGGGACCGCTCCCGCTGGTGCACCATTCCGCGCGCTGCTTACCCACCGCCCGGCCGGA
>DAHUYV010000048.1 GCA_027306885.1 Candidatus Dormiibacterota bacterium | reverse complement strand
TGAGGAGGACAATCTCCGCCACGACAATTGGGGCGCGCAGGCCGACCCGGCGGAGGCCCGCCGGAGCGCACTCGGCCTGATGGAGCGGGCCCGGGACCTCAAGGCCATCGTGATGTTCGGCCACGACGCGGAGCAGTGGAGAGGCGTGCGCAAGTCGCCGGCTTGGTACGAGTAGTCGAAAGGGGGCCTCGGCGGCGCTGGGACCTGGGGCGCACGATGTGTCGATGTCGCCCCTCGGGCATGCGTGCGCCCGTCTCGCGATCCGCGGCGGGTCTCCTCCAGCCGGTCGGAATGGCTGGTCGGAAGGGCTCGGACCGAGGTGAATCGAGTTGGGCCCACCGCCCCGTTGTCGGCGACCGTGGTGGCCGTCGCCGCCTTGCTGCTGGTGAGTTGCGCCAGCAATCCCACCCTCTACAAACCCACCTGCTGTGACCATGCGGTAATGGTTCCGCCATCGGTGGAGGTGAGCGGCGTTCTTCTCATCACCGGTGGCGCTGGCCATGGCCCGCTCGCCGTGGCAGTGGTTGATGGGATCGTCACCTTTCAGTCCGAGACCGGCCTGGGCCTTACCCGAGTGGCGGTTCGGACTGGGAAGGGGGGCGCGTTCCATGCCCACCTCGTGCCCGGCGTGTACAAGGTCCGAGCGGCGTCCTCCACTTCGCCGGCTTCGGCCGAAGCTTCGTTCGCCAAGGTCCGAATTGACTTCGGGGGCAACAAGTTTCTTAGGCTGACCCTCGTCGCCATTTAGGGCAGGCAGCGGTCCCGGAGCGAGGAGTTTCAGTCCCCTCGCCCTGACGCCGGCCCCGCCCGCGTTGGGCAGATCCGATGCTTCGCAGAGGGTGCCGGGTCGCTGGATCCGCGGGTGGCTGACAATTTACCGGACCACCTCCCGCGACCTCGGGCGACCCGGCATGAATCTCGGAAGGTGCGGGGGGTTCCGTTCGGACTCATCAAGGCGTTGTTGGCACTCGGACACTCGCAGGAACGAGTCCGCCAGCTCCGCACCGAGGTCGGGGCCACGGCTCTCCTCGCCGAGGACCCGGTCAGGCAGTGAACGTCTCGGGGCGGACCGCCTTGGCCCCGTGGGGGCCTAGAACCCGACGTCGAGCGCTGGTCTTGGTCCCCAAACCCGAGTTCAGGAGCAACTCTGCAACTCTACCTGCAACTGCCGTGGTGCCCGCACCAGGACTCGAACCTGGAACCTTGGGATTAAGAGTCCCCTGCTCTAACCAATTGAGCCATGCGGGCCAGCCCCTGCCAGTTTAAGCCGGAGGCCCTGGGGAGAGGGCCGCCAACTGGCGCCAGCGGATCCAAGTGGCCGAGGGCCGCTCTCAGGGGCCAGGTGTGGGCGCCGAGGGCACGTGGACCCGCCCCTGGACCAAAAAGGCCAGCCGGAAGATCGCGCCCCCGCCCGGGCGATCGTCCAGGGTGACACTTGCGCCGTGGGCCAGCATCACCTGTCGGACGACGGCCAGCCCCAGGCCGCTTCCGCCGCCGCCGGTGGAGGTCGGCGGAACCAGGCGCACGAACGGTTCGAACACCCGGTCTCGATGCTCGGGGGGGATGCCGGGACCGCGGTCCATCACCTCCAGCACGGCCAGGGTGCCCCGCAGCTCCAGCTTGATGTCCACCGGCCCTGGCGGCGTGTGCTTGATGGCGTTGTCGACCAGGTTGCCCAGGGCTCTTCCGAGCAGCTCTCGATCCCCAGCCACAGTCGGGATGGACGGGGAGAGCTCAGTTCCGAGACTGTGCCCGTCGGCAGCCGCCAAGAGCGCATAGGTGTCCTCCACGTCAGTCACGACGTCGGCAAGATCCACCGGGGTCAGGTGCAGGCCCTCCGACCCCTTTCGGCTGGCGCGGATCAGGTCGGAGACGCCCTGCAGCACTCCTCGGAGTCGGACCATGGCACGTGACTGGCGGTTGATCGCCTTCCGCTGCTCCTCCGTCCCCTCCTCGGTCACCTGGGAGAGTTGATCCAAGCCCTCGCTCAGCGCCAGGACCGGGGCCCGAAGCTCATGGAGTAGCAGTTGCGGCGACGGCAGGGCAGGTTCCTCCGCCGGATCTCTTCCGGAGATCTGCGCCACGGCCGCGGTCCACCCCGGCGCCGATCCGAGCCGCAGAACCTCGACCCACACTCGCCGTCCCGCCGCCTCGACAAAGAGGCCGCAACCAGCGCTGTCGGGACTCTGCCGGAGGGCCTGCATCCGCAGCTGTTCAAGCCCTCCGTGGGCGAGGAACTGCCGGCGATCCAGCAGCGCTTCGCCCAGACGCGAGTCGCGGAATGCGCGATTGGCGAACGCCAGTTTGCCAGCGTAGTCGAAGACGGCGGTCGGGGCGGTTTGGCGGATGAGGATCTCGCTGGCGAAGCCGAAGGGATCGACCTCCGACTCCACATCGGTCGCCCGCCAGCCTCTGTTCATCCGCGCGACTCGAACTTGTAGCCGATCCCCCGCACGGTGTGAATGAAGCGGGGGCTCGGGCCGCCGTCGCCGAGGAGCCGGCGCAACTCCACCACCGCGTTGTCCACGGCGCGGTTGTAGACATCGGAGTTGACTCCCCAGACCTGGTTGATCAACTGCTCCTTGCGGACCACGACGCCGGGCCGCATCGCGAGAGCCCGCAGCAGCCGAAACAGCCGGGGAGGCAGGTGCACCTCCCGGCCGTCGACAAGGCAGCTCCAAGTGGTCCAGTCCG
Source organism: Candidatus Dormiibacterota bacterium (assembly GCA_027306885.1). Classification (GTDB taxonomy): domain Bacteria; phylum Chloroflexota; class Dormibacteria; order Aeolococcales; family Bog-877; genus JAJYXT01. The sequence goes on along the minus strand of DAHUYV010000048.1, from coordinate 21,378 downwards.
CCACCAGCCCGGGAAACTCAGCCCGGCCGGCCTCGGGCTGCTCGCGGTGTAGGTGGCGCGCGATTGCCGCCCGAAGGACGGCCGGATCCTCGTCCTTGCCCAAGTAGACGTCAGCGCCGCTGCCGTAGCCGGCCGCCTTGTCGTATGGGTCGCTCTTGGCGCTGAGAACGATCACCGGGACCTGGTCTCCGGCGGCCCTCAGCGACTTCAGCACCTCGAGCCCGGTCATCTCCGGCATGGCGTAGTCGAGGATCACCAGCGCCGGGCGCTGTCGCCGGAGAGCGACCAGCGCTGCCCGCCCACTTTCCGCGGTGACCACCGCGAAGCCGTCGGCTTCCAATAGCGATCTCAACGCCCCAAGGCTCAGGGGGTCGTCGTCCACCACCAGGATCGTCGCTCGCATGCCGCCCGCAGCCCCCTCCGAAACCGTGTGCGCAAGCGTACGCCCGTCGGCTCGAGTGCACAAACCGTGCGTCCCCCGGGAGAAGGCGGGGAGGCTTCTGGGCGTCGGCCGAGCTGGATCGGGGCTCCCGCGGAGAAAGACTCGCTGCTTCAGGGGCCGGCTTCGGGCCCCAAGTGGGAGGCGGAGGTGATGGAGAGCCGGTTCGGCGCGAGGATGACCGACCTTAAGCGGGGGGACTCAGAGGCTGTCGCATGGATGTTCGCGAACTTCAAAGACGATGTCGAGCGCTGCTTCCGACGCCGGCCCCCGGAAGATCGGGCTGACATGGTCCAGGACGTCTTTGTCACGGCCATGATCCGCTTGCACACATTCGAAGGCGACACCGAGGCGGTGCTCCGAGCCTGGCTAAGGAGCATCGCCTTTCATCGCTGGCATCATCGGTGGGAGGCCGATCAGGTCCGGCAGAGGCACCAAGGACCGGCCTTGGAGCAGCTGCTGGAATTGAATCCCAGCCATCCGGCGTTCCGCGACCACCGGATGGACCCCGCGGTCGACGTGGTCGACCGCGACGAGGTCGGCAACCTCCTCAGAATGCTCACGCCGCGCCAGGCTGAGGTCGTCCGCGCCCATGTCCTGGACGGGAAGAGCACCCAGGACATCGCCGATTCCTGGGGAGTCCCGCGCGAGCGGATCCGAGGCCTCTACAAGCGCGGCATGGCCCGCCTTCGCGGCCCCCGGCAGGACCTCAGGGCGGCGTGATCGCGTGACCGACCCCGCCTTCTCCGGTGGTGCGAGCCCACGGGTGCGTAACTTCGCAGCCTCTTCCATTTGGGGCAGAAGAGGCGCAGAATCGGCAGCGCTGGCGCTGGCAGTGGCGGGCCGGCGGTCGCCCCGAGGGGGTGGGGTTCGGTCGTGAGGGGAGCGGACGGTTGAGGCGGCGTCTATCCGTAATCGTGGGGCTGGTGGCCTTTGCCGTGGCCCTCGCCGGGTTCCTCTGGCTGCAGGTGGAGGCCCAGGCCGGTGAGGTCAGGGTCCTGACGGCCACCCGCACGATCCTTCCCGGGCAGGTCCTCACCGCCGACACTCAGACCCTGTCGCCCAATGGCTCGCTGGTGCATCTGGACAAGGCGGAGTTGGCCGACGCGGTCCCCCAGTCGCGCTACCGGGAGGTCGCTGGATCCGTTGCCCTTGTGGAGATTCCGGCCGGAGCCATCATCCTGAGACATGACCTCGCCATGGGCAGGTCGGCGGACCTGAGGCGGGTCACGCTCAGCCTCGCCTACCTCCCCTCCGGCCTCGACCCGGGCAGCCGGGTGGACCTGCTCGCCGTCTGGGGCGCGCAGACCGGCTCCGCCGGCCAGGGGAGTGACCTCTGTCCGGCCGCGGCCTCTACCGGCTGCGTCGTACCGCTCGCCCAGGCCGTGAGCTTGCTCGCGGTCGACGCCGCGTCTCACTCGATCACCTTCTACGTCCCACCTGCAGCGGTGAGCGCCTGGCTTCTCCTCGATGCCACCCAGCCGATCTGGGCAGTCCCGGCCGGGGCGAGCACCTGCGCCGGAGTGGAACACGCCATCTCCGATCCGGCGCAGGCGTTGGCGGAGATACAGCAGGGCTTGACCGTGGCGACGGCCTGCCCATCGGGCGCCAAGGCAGGCTCTCCGCCGTGAGACTGGCCCGCAGGCGGGCTTTGCGGAAGGTACATCCCATCGACTGGGATGAAGGCGATCCTCCCTTGGCCCGGGGCAAGGTGGTGGGCGTGGTGAGCCCGGGGGGAGGGTCCGGAGCGACCACGGTGGCGGTCAACGTGGCCCTCTGGCTCTCCGAGGGCGGGCTCACTGCCGCGCTCGTCGACGCCGACCCCGGCCTCGGCGCGGTGGCTGCTCTCCTGGGTCTGTCCGAAGACCGCTCCCTCCCCTATCTCGGTCACGAGGCGACCCTGAGGCCGGTGGACCAAGATCTCCTCGATCGCCACCTCCAGTCGTACCGGCGGCTGGCGGTTCTCACCGGCCGCTCAGAGCCGGTCGGGCCGATCGACGGACTGCCCGCCGTCTTCGGGGCCACCGCACCAATTCTGTGCCAGCGCTTTCCCCTGGTGATCGCGGACATCGGAGCCGTCACCTGGGGAACGCCGCTTGCCCTCGCCTCCCAATGTCATGCCCTGGTGTGGGTTGTCGACGCCTCGTCGGGAGGGGCTGATCGACTCGACCGGTGCCTGTCGGCATCGGTGATGAATCCGCTGCGGGCCAAGCCGTCGTTGGCCGTCATCAACAAGGTCGGAGTCGGCTTGCCGGGCGGGGGTGAGGACTGGCTGGCGAGGGAGTACGGGCTGAGCCTGCTCGGAGAGGTGCCGCACGATCTCGCGGCGGTGCGGCGGGGGGAGGAGCGCCTGCTTCCCCCGGTCTTGGGTGGACCCCTGGCCGAACCCCTGCGCGGTGTCGCTGGTCGACTGGCCGCGGCGGTCGGCGGACGATTGCCGAGCCACTCCGAGCTGCCGGCGGCCGGACATCGAACACTGGCACCGGGGTCGTCGCGAGCGTGATGCCGGGCCAGCCCTCGGGTTCCGACCGGACGGCCATTCGGCTGGCGACGATAGAGGACCAGGTGCTGATGCAGGTCCGGGCAGGGATCGCGCGCCGACTCGTCACCCGTGCCGAGCCGCAGTTGCTCCCCTCTGACCGCCCGTGGATCGAAGAGCTGGTGTCTACCGAGATTGAGGACTACCACGTCTCCGCTCCCCATCGGCAAGAGCCGGTTCTCGATGGAGCGGGCTACGCGGTGCTGCGGCGTCGGGTCATGGCTCAGGTCGGGCCCCTTGGCCCTCTGGCGGAGCTCCTCAGCGACCCGCTGGTCGAAGAGGTGATCGTCAACGGACCCGACGAGATCCTCCTGGTGCGGGACGGGGTCCAGATGGACGGCGGAATCTCATTCCCCAGTGAGGAGGCGCTCCTGGCGACGGTTCAGCACCTTCTCGGTGGCGGGGCCGCGCATTTGGACCGGGCCAATCCGATGGTCACGGCCAGCCTGCCCGATGGGTCGCGGCTCAACGCGGTGCTCCCTCCGGTGGCGGTGCCGATGGCGGTCACGATCCGCCGCCACCAGCTGAGTCGATTCACCAAGCTCTCCGATCTCGCCGATGTCGGGGCCCTTCCTTGGGAACTCCTGCCCCTGCTCCAGGCCGCCGTGCGGGCCCGCCTCAGCCTGGTCGTGTCGGGGAGCACCGGCTCCGGCAAGACCACGATGCTCCGGCTGCTGATGGCGGAGGTCCCGGGATGGGAACGGATCATCACCATCGAGGACCAGCGTGAGCTCCATCTGCGGACTCCGGACGGGGGCCGGCGGAACTCCATCTCGCTGGAAGCCCGGGACGCCAACACCGAGGGCAGCGGCGAGGTGAGCATCCAGCAGCTGGTGCGCAACGCACTCCGCCAGCGGCCGGACCGGATCTTCGTCGGCGAGTGCCGCGGGCCCGAGGCCCTGGACGTCATCGATGCCATGGGCACCGGGCACGACGGGAGTGGCACCACGCTCCACGCCAACAGTGGGCGCGACGCACTGCTCAGGTTGGCGGCCCTGGTGCGCCGACATCCCGCCCAGTCCCGCGCCGATCCCGGGTCGGTTGCACGGGAGCTGGCCGCCAAGGTGGACCTGGTGATCCACCTCAATCGCTTTCGCCGCTCCAACGGCAGGGACAGCAGGGTCGTTCAGACGGTCGGCTTCGTAACCGGGCAGGTGGAGGGCGAAATCCCGGTCCTGGAGGAGCTTTGCCGCTACCGGCAGGCCCGTGGCGACTGGGAGTGGGGTCTGGGCCGCTTGGATGACCTGCCCCCGAAGATCGCGGACAAGTTTCAGTCCGCAGGGATCGACCTGGATTCCATCTGGCGCCCTCCGGGCTCCGTAATCCACCCCTCGGAGATGAGGGTATGAGCCTCCAAGTGGGGGTCGCGGTCCTGGCCGCGGTGGCGCTCGGAGCGGCATCGTTCTCCGCCGTGCACGCCCTCGCTGGAGGAACGCACAGCAGGGCCGCGACCTCGCCCGCAGCCGGTCAAGGTCGGCGACGGCTCCTTGCGCTTGGGCAGCACCGGGTGCGCAAGCCATCCCCGGCCAGCATCGGGGCCGCCGGGCTGGCCGCCATCGGCGCGGGCGGCCTCATGTTCCTTCTTCTGGGGCTTCCCATACCGGCCCTGGTGGTCGCGGTGATGGCCGGAGCGGGCGGGCTCAGCATCGAGTCGATGATCGAGTTCCGGCGCAGAAACCGGCAGCGTGAGGCGTTGTTGGCGCTGGTTGACCTGCTCACCCAGTTGCTGCCCGCCGGCCACGGAGTGCGGCAGGCCCTGGAGGCCCTGGCCCAGAGCGGACCCACCGAACTGCGAGGCGAGCTGACCACCCTGGTCGAGCGCCAACGCCAGGTCTCACTCGACCAGGCGCTCACCGAGGCGCAGCTCCGGGTTCGGCAGCCCCTCTTCACACTGGTGGCGACCGCGCTCTCGGTCGGGAGTCGATCCGGCGGACGTTTGACCCCCCTCCTGGATGAACTCTCGCGCTCCGCCCATCAGATCGAGGCCGCCCAACGACAGCTCCGGGCCGAGCAGGCCCAGGGCCGGCTGGGCGCGCTGGTGATCGCGGCGATGCCGCTGTGTCTCCTGGTGGTCCTGAGAGTGGTGAACCCGGCGTACTTGCTTCCCTACCGCTCTCTCCACGGGCAACTGATCCTGGCCAGCCTTCTGGGCCTCATCGCCCTGGGCTATCTCTGGATGCTGTGGATACTCCGACTGCCCGATCCTGACCCCACAGTTCCCTCGGCCCGCACGGAGCGCAGCTTGCCGGGCGGTGACCTGGGCAGGGCCACGATGTGAGCGCTGAGGCCGCCGTCGCGGGGGTGGTCTTCTGGCCCGGGACCTTGGCCTGGCCAGCTGCTGCACTGGGGCTGCTCGGCGCGGTGTTCGCCGGGCTGGTGACGGCGCTGGTGGTCGCGGCCTGGCCCCATCCTTCGAGCTGGGAGGAACGGGTGAAGGTGGCCAGACGCCGTCGGGACAACCCCCTGGCGAACCAGGGCCCGAGGGGCTCCTGGCGGACTCGGGCGGGAGCCGTCTGGCCAAGGCACCTGCGAAGCCTTGTCCAGGCGGAACTGGAGCGCGCCGGGAGTTGTGTCCCCGCCGAGGAGTACCTCGGGGGGCAGATCGTTGTGGAGGCGGTCACGGCACTCTTCCTCATCGTCGCGGCCAGCCAGGGTTGGCTGTCGGTCCTCGGCGCGCTGGCCCTGGCGGCGGCACCGCCGGCGGTGAGCGTCCTGCGCCTAGCTCGGGCGGCAGCGGGATACCGGACCGAGATCGTGTCGGAGCTGCCGATCCTGGTGGACCTCATGGCCCTGGAACAGACCGGAGGCGGGATCGGCTCGCGACGAGCGATGGAGCTGGTCGTGGCCCGGACCAAGGGCCCCGCCACCAGCCTTCTGCGGGACTGCCTCTCCCGCTCCGCGACCCCGGGAAGTCCCGCGCTGGACGACGAGCTTGAGCTGGCCGCGCAACGTCATCGAGTTCCAGCGCTGACCGCCCTGGCCGCCGTCGTGAGGATGCAGCGCCAGGAGGGCATAGCCGCGGGGTCGCCGCTGGCGAACCTGGCCCGGGGCCTGAGGGATCGGCAGCGAGACCAGTTGACCGAGCGCGGTCGGCGGGCGCTCGTGTCCATGCTGCTGCCGGTCGCCGCCTGCATCCTCTTGCCCTTCATCCTGATCGTCCTCTACCCGGCCATCTCCCAGTTCGGGCAGGTCTTCTCATGAGCCTTCGCTCCCAGGGGGGCCAGGCGATGGTGGAGATGGCCGTCGGGGTTGGGATCTTCCTGCTCGCGGCCCTCGGATCCGTCCAGCTGGGCCTGTCGGCGCTGGCTCTCGAGGGCATCCAAAGCGCCGCGCTGGTCGGTGCTCGGGCCGCCTCGGCGTCGCTGGTCGTCGGCGATCCGCTCCTGCGCCTCCAACAGGGCCAGGAAGCCGCGTTGACGGCTCTCGCCACCACGCGACTCGGGCTCACCGCCCTCGACGCCTGCTCCGGAACCCAGCGCGGGGGCTGCGGGATCGGCGCCACCTGTCAGCTCTACCGGGGCGGGAGCGCGGTGGCGGGCACCGAGCGACCTTGCCTCGACGTCAATTCGGAAAGCGGGTACGGCCCAGTCCGCCAGGATCTCGACGGACCGCAGAACCCCGCCTGTGGGAGGGGTCGGTGCTTCGGAGTCTCGGAGGCCATGAGCGCCTGTCGGAACGCCGGAGCTCCCGGCCGGCTGAGGGTGTGTGCCGCCTACACGTCGTGGCCCCCCCGGGCGGTTGACATCTGGATCAGCGGCTCCCTTCGGACCCTGCTGCCCTGGATCAGTCGGGCCGGCCCTGACCTGGAGCCGGTGAGCAGTCAACTTCGCCTTCAGGTGGAGGCGCTCTCGTGATCCGACGGTCGGCGTCAGGCGGGCAGGCTCTGGTGGAGCTGGCCATCGTCCTTCCGGTCCTGCTTCTCTTGGGCACCGGGGCAGTGGCCATCGTGCAACTGGCGAGGACCCAGATGGCGCTGGAGACGAGCGCGGCTTCGACAGCGCTGGTCGCCGCTCGCGCCCCGGACGCGACTGCGGCTTGCCAGGAGGGCCACGCCCAGCTGATGACGGCGGTGAGCGAGAGTCGCGGCCTCCTCCCCAGCGACCTCACCGACCGGCTGGGGGGAAGGTGCGTCGGCGCCCTCGCATCGGTCCAGCCGACGGGGAGCGGTGCGGCTTACGCGATCTGGTTGGGGCTGGGAAGCCCGGGAAACACCTTCTGCCGACGCGGCAGCCTCATCGCCGCCGCGGTAACGGACGGCGACGTTGTGGTTTCGATCGCCTATCGACCGAACCTAAGCTGGATTCCGCTGGTCGGGGGGTGGATGGCACCGGTGCTCGGAGCCCGCTCCGTGCAGAAGGTGGACCCATTCCGCAGCCGGGATCCCAGTCAGGATGCCTCTGGTGACAGCTGCTGACCGGGCCCATCGGCGCCAGCTCGGCCAGATCCTGCCACTTTTCGCCCTCATGATGGTCCTGCTCCTGCTTCCGGTGGCGGCCCTGGCGGTTGACGGCGGACTGATCCTGACCCGGCACGCTGATCTGGCCGCAGCCGCGGAGGCGGCCGCAGAGGCCGGCTCTCAGGCGGTGGACGCGAACCAGTTGGCGCGGGACGGCACCTTCCAACTGTGTGGGGCGCCCGATGGCGGCCCGGGCTGTGGCAACGGGGTGGGCACCGTCCAGGAAGTGGTGAGCGCGACGGTCGTCACCGAGCTCGGCCTGGTCGGAGGGACGTGCCGCCAGGTGCCGGCCGCGGCGCTCGGTCCCAGCGGGTCCTCTGGCTGCGAGCTCGCTCTGCTGGGTCGATGCTCGGGCGGGGGCCCGCCGCTCGGCGTCAAGGTCGTGGTCTGGGCCCCGGCACGCCCTCCCATCCTGGCCATCGGTCCCTGGTCGGCGCTGAGGCTCACTGCCACCGCCACCTCCTGGCTCGCCCACGGGGTCGGCGGGCCGTCCCAGCCGGCGGAGCTTCCAAAGTGCTGAAGTCGGGTGGTGATGCCGGCCCCAGGGCGCTGGTCGCCCCACCTCCGCCGCCAGAAATCGCCAGCCGCGCAGCTCTGCCCTGGACCACCGAGGGCCCCCGCGCGACTCCGCCGCCGCGCCATCCGCTTCTCATACTTGCCGAACCCGACTCCGGCGGGGAGGCTCCGAGGCTCCTCAGGGGGCGCCTTCGCAACCTCCGCACCGGTCTGGTCGGCGACCGACGCCCGGCAGCCCGAGGGGCCCACGCAGTGGGCGGATCTTCGGCGTGGCGTGGGGTCACGGTGGTGGTGGGCGCCACCGGTGGCTGCGGGACATCCACACTGGCGCTTGATGTCGGCTGGGTCGCGGGCCGGGCCGGTCGTGGCCCCGGCGGCTCCGCCTGCCTGCTCGTCGATGCGGACCTCCAACATCCCGCCCTCGACCTGATGCTTGGGGCGGCGACCCTGGACGACGACCTCTGGCCGTCGGCGCGGCTCGATCACCTTCTCCTGCGGCTGCCTGAGCTGGCAAGCGGTGCCCTCGATCTCGAGCAGCTGCTCTGGGCAGCCCCTTCCGAGCCGATGAAGGCGCTCCTCAGCCCGTCGCGGGCAGCCCGCGTGGAAGCCGGCCCCGAACATCTCGACTACCTCTTTCGCTATCAGCTGGCACCGCGATTCCAGTGCATCGTGGTGGACGGCGGCTGCCCCGGGACGGAGCTCGCACCCGCCCTGCGCTTCTGGCTGGGGGTCGCGGACTGGCTCCTGGTTTGCACCAGAGCGACGGATCGCTCCATCCGCTCCTGTCTTGACCTCTTGTCGTCGGCGTCATCGGTTCCCGGCGAGCGGCGGGGCGGGGTGGTTCTGGCGCTGGAAACACGGGAGCGGGCGGATCGGGTCTGGGCCCGGCTGGAGCCCACCGGGTGCGCCCTTTGGGAGCGCCCGTGGGTGCCTCGTCAGGCACTGCTGGCAGCCCAGAGCCATCGCCCCCTGGCGGCCGTGGATCGGGGCACAGCGTCAAGTGTGGCCGCGCTGCTGGAGGGACTCGCAGCGGTGCCGGGCGCCCGCCATGGCTAGGGGGGGCTGGGCTCTGAGACTCCTGGACATCGGAGCCGAGCATCGTCAGGCCGGAGTTGAACAGACCACGTCGCGGCTCCGCCAGTTGGTGGATGGACTTGAGGGCGCCGCCCGCGATCGGGATGAGCTGGCGCTGGCGAGGCTGGTCGCGCCGGGCCTGCTGGCTCAGGTGATCCGCCATGGTGGGGAGCTCGAGGCGCTGGGGGTGAGGTGGGAGCCTGCCCGTCGGGGCCTCCGCTGGACGGCATCGAGGCGACATCCCGACGCTGCCGGCCAGGTGTGGGTGAAGATCCGGTTCGAGGACCTGACCTGCCACTCCGGCGGGACCAGGACACAGGCCGCGATCGCCCAGACGCGTGAGCTGGAGCTGGAGGTGGACACCACCACCGTGCCCTGGCGCCTCTGCCGGGCGGTGGACCTGGGCCCCAGATGAGCTGATGGCCCGCGGCAACGGGGTGGTCCGGCTCGGGGCGCCAGGTCGCCCCCGGCGGTCCACGGGAGGGCGCCTCGGCTATGCGACCATCGGACGGTGGCAACGCCCACCCCGTCGTCCCCCGGAGGCATGGTCGGCCACGACTCCACAGTCAGCACCGCAGAGAACTACCGCCGGTTTGGCCGGCAGGAGGCTGCCGGCCGCTCCCCCGCATACGAGCGGCTGGCGCTCGGGGTCTCCACAGACCGCCTGGTCCTGACGTTCCTCCGCCGGCTCCCTCCCGCCAAGCGCCAGCCCAACCTCCTCTTCGCTGCGGCGCGCCGGCTCCTCGGGTCTCCTCCAGACCTCGACTCGCTGCGCGCTCTGATCGCCGGGCGGGGTGGCGAACTCCGCTCCCTGATGTTGGCCCGGAGCACCCAGACCAACGAGCCCGCCCGCTGCGCCAGCCTGCTTCCCGCTCTCGGCTTGCTGCCCGAGCCGCTCGCCCTCTTGGAGGTCGGGGCGGCCGCCGGGCTGACGCTCCTGCCCGATGCCTACTCCTACGACTTCGGCGGCCATCGGATCGCGGGTGCCGATCCCGACAGCCCCATCCTGCGCTGCCTACCAATCGGGCCAGTGCCGCTGCCGGGTCGGACCCCGGAGGTAGTGTGGCGGGCGGGGATCGACCTCAACCCGCTCAACGTCGGCGACGCCGATGACCTCGACTGGCTGCGCTGCCTCATCTGGCCCGGGGAGGCCGACCGGGACCGGCGGCTCCAGAGGGCCGCTGCCATGGCGCGCCGCCACCCGCCTCAGGTCCATCGCGGCGACCTCCTCACCGACCTCTCACGGGTCGCGGCGCTGGCACCCCCTGAGGCGACCCTGGTCGTCTACCACTCTGCGGTCCTCGCCTACGTGCCCGAGCAGAAGCGGCGCGAGTTCGGGGCCGCGGTGCGTGCCCTGGGAGCGGTCTGGCTGTCCAACGAAGCGCCGGGAGTCCTGCCCGACCTCTCCGTGGGGCCCCCGGGTGGGGCCGGCTTCATCGTGGCCGAGGGGGGGACACGGGTCCTGGCCCGGACCGACCCGCATGGCACCTGGCTGGAGTGGCTCGCCTGACGGCCATGCGGAGCTCCTCCGGTCCCGGCGCTCAGAGGTCCTCGAAGCACCAGGGTGGCGGGTCCCAGCTCAGCAGTTCGTCGGCCGCCCGCGCGGTTCCGGCGCGGTGCTCGGTGACCCGTCCGGCCCTCGCCAGCTGGGCCAGGCAGCGCTGACCCAGGTAGGCGGAGCCGAGTTCAGGCAACCCCAGAGACAGCTCCGGCGGGCCTGAGGCGGGCCGACATCGCCCCCGGCCGCGCCTGACCTCGAGCCGGTAGCAGCGGGCCTCCTCGGACCCGGCCCCTCGCCGCAGCTCAAAGGTGAGCTCCCCGTCCGCTTGGTACCGACGCTGCTCCAGGGAGCGGCGGACGTCGTTGATGCGGACCCAGAGGGAGGTGCCGAGGGTGGCGGACACCGCCTGGGGGTCGGTGGCGAGCCAGAGGAGGGGCTCGTCCTCGGGGCGCCACGCCCCCAGCTCCGTCGCCTCCACCTGGCGGACCAGGTCCACGGCCAGGCAGTGGCGCCAGAGGGCGGACGCCGCCCGCGAAGTGAGCGACGCCATCTCCACGATCTGCAGGCAGGCGTTCGGGCCGGTCTCCTTCCACGCCGGCCGGATGCGATACAGGACGTAGCCCTCGGGGCGCCCCCGCCAGGTATGGACCAGGTGGAAGAGTGGGGCCCTTTCCCGTCGGCCGTGGGGATCGTCGTCGGCCATGAGTTCGCGCCAGGCGAATTCGCCTCGAGCGACCACCCCGGGTCGGGCCCGCACCAGCCGCTGGTGCACCTGGGGGAGGAGGGAGAGCGCCAGCTCCCGGCCCACCAGCTGGAGGCGCCCGACATCGGTCCCGGCCGGAAGCTGGACCCGGGAGAGCTCCAGCCGGAGCCGGAGAGCGCGGGCCGCCGGCCCGAAGCCGAACCGACTGTAGATGGCGCCCTCGGACGCTTGCAGGGCAGCCATCGGCATCCCCTCGTCCCGGATGTACTCCAACAGCCTGCCCATCATGGCGCGCAGAAGTCCGCGGCGGCGGTGGGTGGGGAGAACGGAAACGCCACTCACCGCTGCCGCCGGGCTGGAGCCACCGGGCAGGCCCATCTCGATCGGGTACCAGAGAGAGCAGCCCACGATCTGGGTCCCATCCACCGCCACCACCGCTCGCCCCGGTTCGAACCGGGCCTCGAACCAGCGCTGGTGCCAGGCGTCAGGCACTTCTCCGAAGGCACCGAGGTTGACCTCCACCATCTGGGGCAGCTCGTGTGCCAACGGGGAACGGATCTCGATCGTCACCGGCTTGGGCCCGGCTCGACCTGTCCCAGACGGAGGGCGCACCAGAGGAGCGTCGCGCCCACCACGACGGCGCCAACGCTGATGGCCGTGAACAGCGAGACGACGGTGCTCAGGCCCGCATAGAGCAAGGTGCCCAGCGGACCGCCGCCGGAGTACCCGAGGGCGTACAGCGCCAGGACCCGGTTGCGCAGGGCGGGGGGGGCGTGCCCCTGCAGGGTGGCCAGCATGGCGGTGTTGGCAGCGAGGAAGCCGAGGCTGACCCCGGCCAGGCACGGCACCGCCAGCGGGAGGGAGGTGACCCTGGTGAGGGTGAAGAGGGAGGCCCCATAGAGTGGGGCGGCGACCAGCAGGAGCCAGGAGCGGCGCAGGCGCCGGCTGAGCACGCTGACGACCACGCCCCCCAGGAGTGCCCCCACCCCGCCCACGCTGTACATGACGCCCAGCACCTGGCCGCCGCCGTGAAGGTGCTCCCGGGCGAACACCGGGAGGAACGGCATGTAGCCCACGCCGAGCACTCCGAGCACCGCCCCCGCCACCAGCACCGCCCGGGCCATCGGGTCTCCCGCCGCCCAGCGCAGGCCCGCCAGGAGCTCCGCCACCGCCCCGCCTCCGCCCGGTGAGGGCGCGGGGCGCGGCCACCGGTTGCGACCCAGCACGACCAGGTAGGGCACGACCAACGCTCCCATCGCGGCGAAGCAGGCGGCGGGGCCGACGGTCCCCAGCAGCACCCCGGCGAGCGCGGGTCCCAGGATCCTTGTCAGGCTGCCCATGGTCCCGGTCACGGCGGCGGCGCCCAGCAGATGGCGCCGGGGCACCATGTCGGCCACGAGCGCCTGCCGGGTGGGGGTGTCGAAGGCGGTGGCGGAGCCCAGCATCACCGCCGCCACCACCAGGACCGGGAGCGACGCCCGTCCGGTGCCTGCCGCCACCGCCAGCGCCAGCGCCGTGAGGCCCAGGGCGGAGCTCGCCGCGGCCAGCACCCTGGGACGCGGCCACCGGTCGCCGGCGGTTCCGGCGGGAAGTGAGAGCAGGATCGCGGGGATGCCGTCGGCGGCGCCCACCAAGCCCACCGCGGTCGCCGATCCGGTGACCTGGAGGGTCAGGTAGCCGAGGGCCACCAGCTGCATCCAGGTGCCCAGCGAGAGCGGCGCGAGGCCCCAGAGGTAGTGCCGGAAGAGCTCCACCTGCAGCGCCTCGGGCAGAACCCGCCAACGACCCCCGCCAGCGCTCGTCAGCGGCGCCGCGGGGGCCTCCGGATTGGGGGTCGCAACCTGGTCTGGCATACTCGGCTTGAGGTGGACGATAGTCTCCAGTCCGATGCGGCTTGGGCCGCGGACATCTTCCGGGGGAGCCTGGTGAGGCTGACCGCCCCGCGTCCTGATGATGCCGAGATCCTAGCCCGCTGGAGCGAGGACGCGGGCTACCGACGCCGGATGGACACGGACGCCGCCCGTCCCTTGCCTCCCCAGCACTTCCAGGACCGCGACGAGGAGCCGGAACCGGGGGTCTTCGAGTTCCGGGTCAGGACCCTGCAGGATGAGCGCCTGGTCGGTTTCACCGCGGTCTTCGGGATCGAATGGCCGAACCGTCACGGCTGGTTCTCGATGGGCATCGGCGACCCGGAGGATCGGGGGCACGGGTACGGGGAGGAGGCGCTCCGGCTGACCCTGCGGTTCGCCTTCCACGAATTGGGCTTGCACCGCGTGAGCCTGGACGTGATCGCCCCGAACCGCCCGGCGCTGGAGCTGTACCGCAAGGTCGGTTTCCAGGAGGAGGGGCGCCTTCGGGAGCGTCTGCTCCGTGGCGGCGGGGCCTTCGACCTGCTGTACATGGGGTTGCTGGCCCGGGACTGGGAGTCCAAGAGCGCTCCCGCGCGGGCCGAGCCGAGCTGAAGTGGCCAACTCCCCGCCCCCCCCTGAGCCCCCGCCACCCGGCTTCCAGTTCCTGGCCCACCTCGGCGGGTCGATCCGGGTCGGAGACTCGGATCGGGAGCGCGTGGCGGCCCAGCTCGCCGAGCACCACGTGGCCGGCCGGCTCACCACCGAGGAGTTGCGGCAGAGGACCGCTGCGGCGCTGGCCGCCCGGACCGCTGGCGACCTTCGGCAGCTGACGGCGGACCTCCCGTCGCCGGTGGCGGCATCCCTGCCGGAGGGGCTGCTTGGCCGGCCGCGGGGGCCGTTCCCGGGAACCCGGTATGGGGGCTTCTGGGCGCGCGCGGGCGGGCTCTGGATCGACACCCTGGTGCTGTATTTCGTGGGGACCGGGCTGGAGCCGCTCGCCACCGCGGTGCACCTGACCGCGCTCCTGGCTCTGGCACCGGCGCTGTACTTCGTGGGGTTCTGGGGCTCAGTCGGAAGGACCCCGGGGATGTTGGTGGCCGGGCTGCGCCTGGTACGGGAGGAGGACGGTGGCCGCCTCGGCTTCCGCCGCAGCCTGCTTCGGGCGGTGGGGTACCTGGTTGACGTGACCTGCTTGGGGGCGGGGTTCGCCTGGGCCGCGGTGGACCGCCACCGCCAGGGCTGGCACGACAAGATCGCCGGCAGCTACGTCCTGCGCTCGCGCTGAACCCGCGACCGCCGACTGAGGGCCGGTCCCATCGTCCTCCCACTCGACTTGGAAGCGGCGCCCCGCCCGGCGCAGGCCGGCCAGGATTGGCAGCCCCAGCATTCCCACCATCAGAAGGTTGCCGATGGCGCGGAACAGGTCGTACCCCAGCGAGGTCACGAGGTAGTACCGGGTGAAGCGCGCCAGCGCCGCCGCCGGGGCGAGCCCGGGATGCCAGCCGAGTTGGGGGGACCCGGCGTAGAAGGTCCAGTTCCAGACGTCCATCACCGCTCCGTACCCGAAGCCGGCCACCAGCCCCACCACTCCGAGGATCGCCACGTCGGTCCATCCGGGAGTGTGGCGGCGGCGCAGGCTGCCCACCACCCCGGCTGCCGCGCCCACCCAGCCGAGGGCGAAGAGCTCGTACGGCAGCCAGGGGCCGAGCCCACCCGTCGCCAGGGCCGAGGTGAGCAGAGACCCGGCCCCGAGGAGGAACCCGAACTCGGGGCCCATCGCATAGCCCCCGCAGAGGACCAGGAGGAAGATTGGGCTGAACCCCCCGATCCCGGTCACCAGCGCGGCGCGCAGCGCGGCGTCGGCCGCACTCAGAGCGGCGAGCAGGGCGAGCCCTCTGGAGTCCAGCCGGCGGGTTCCCAGCTCGAACGCGACCAGGCCCCCCAGCGAACCGAGGGCCACCAGCAGAGCGGGGGTGACGGTGGGCATCGCCGAGCCCAAGAACGGCCAGAGGACGAGGCCGGCCCCCAGCAGGCAGACCAGGATCAGGGTCACGGCGGTGTGGTGGGCGTCGATCGGATCTCGCCGCCCTCCAGGTACAGCACCCGGTCGGCAACCTGGTGGGCGAATTCCGGATCGCAGGTGGCCACCACCACCCCTGAGCCCTGGGCCACCAGGCGGTCGATGGCTCGGAAGAGCGCCACCCGGGCGCTCTGGTCGGCGGCCCGGGTGGGCTCGTCAAGGAGGACCAGCTCGGGGTCGCCGACCAGGACCGCCGCCAGGGCGGCTCGCTGGCGCTGCCCGGTGCTGAGGTCGCGGGGATCCGCCTCCGCCAGCAGGGTCAGGTTGAACAGCTCGAGAATCGGCTCGACTGGGGCGCGGAGCCGCAACCAGCGTCTGGTCTGCTCCACCTCCTGACGCACGGTCCTCTGGTGGAGCAGCGCTCCAGGGTCCTGGGGCAGATACGCGGTCCGGACCGGGGCCCGCTCCACCCGGCCGGTCAGCGGCGCCTGCAGCCCGCCCAGGGTGCGCAGAAGGGTGGTCTTGCCGGCGCCGTTGGCCCCGGTGACCGCCACCACCTCGCCGCGGAGGCAGCAGAACTCGATGCCGGAGGCGACCGGGGTACGGTGCCCCACTGTCAGCCCGAAAGCCGCCACCAATGGCGCCCCCTGCGGGCCCGAGCGCTGCTCTCGGATGGGCCACCCCTCTCCGACGGTCGACCCGCCCTCGCCTCCTGACCCCAGCGCAACGGTGCGTTCGGCGACTTGGGCCAGCCGCTCCGGACGGTGCTCCGCCACCACCACCGCTGTCCCCGCCCTTGCCGCCGAGAAGAGCTGCCCCCGCAGCTGCGCCACGCCTTCCGGGTCCAGCTGCGAGGTGGGCTCGTCCAGGACCAAGAGCTGAGGCTCCATCGCCAGCGACCCCGCCAGTGCCACCCGTTGGCGTTCGCCCCCGGACAGCTGCGCCACGCGCCGATCACGCAGATGATCGATGCCCAGGGCCGTCATGGCCGCCTCCACCCGGGCGCGCACGGCGTTGGCGGGAAGTCCCAGGCCGGCCGGCCCAAACGCCACCTCCTGCTGCACCAAGCGCAGGACGATCTGCTGTTCTGGTTCCTGGAAGACCATCGCCACCCTGCGCCCAAGCTCCCTTGGGCTGGACTCCTTCAGCGAGCTGCCCAGCACCTCCACTCGGCCGCGGGCTCGTCCCCCGTAGAAGTGGGGCACCAACCCGTTCAGCGAACGAAGCAGGGTGCTCTTGCCACTTCCGGACGGCCCGGTCAGCAGGGTGGGGCCGGGTCCCAACTCGAGGTCGACATCCTCCAGTGCCCAGTGCCCAGAGTCCGGGTAGGCAAAGCTGAACCGTTCGAAGGAGGCGATCGGGCTCATCGCCACAGGGCGGGGACCAGCAGCAGCGTGGCGGCGAGGACCGGTGGCCAGCTCACCCCCGGCAGCTGGAGTGCCGGGTAGGGCTGCCAGCCGCCCTGGCCCCCCAGCGCCAGGGCGGCCACGGCGATGCCCACGGCCAGGGCGCTGGCAAGGAGGGTGGCCCAGTCGGCGACCGAGGCTGCCGGCGTCCACACCTTGGTTCGCCGACCGCCGCCGAAGCCCCGCGCCTCCATCGCCTCAGCCAACTGCACGGACCCCTCCATCGCGGTCAGCAGCGCCGGAACCGCCACCGCCCGCCAAGAGCGGGGACCCCGGCTGCGCCACCCCCGCATCGCCTGGGCCTCACGGACCGTGAGGAACGCGGAGCCGAGGCGGGGGAGCAGGGTCAGGGCGGCGCCCAACGCGGCGGCGGTGCGATGCAACCAGGCAGGCAGGGCTTCCAGAAGCTCCTGCGTTTCCAGCCCCTGGCCGAGCACGGCCGCGGCCATCAGCGCGGCCGCCAGCCCGACGGCGATGTCGGCCCCGAAGACCAGCCCCTCCAGGGTGAGCGGGCCTCCCACCGCCGGTATCCCGGCTGGAACGTTGAGGAGAACCGTCTGGCCGGTGTGGCTGAGGGCAAAGTTGAACGCGACCGCGAGCGCCGCCGCCCCAGCCACCCAGACCACCACCCGGCCGACGCTGGCGTCCTTTCGACGGCGCGCCAGGAAGACGAGGATGGCGGCTCCCAGCACCAGGAGCCGGTACACCGGGTCCTCGGTGCCAAGGGACAGCACCAGGGCGGCGGCCGCCCAGGCCAGCAGTGACCGCGCCCGCACCGGCCTCAGCCTGCCAGCGGAGGCTTGGGAGGTGCGGCCGGTGTCCCGGTTCCGAAGTGCCACCCGAGGGCGCCACCGGGCTTCACCCGGATGTCGGAGATTCCGGTGGTGGCCGAGCGCCAGGGTCCCTTGCCCGCCCAGGTGTAGAGAGCCCAGTAGGGCTGGCCGGAGCCGAAACACTGGCTGTACGACCGCGGGTCTTGGTCGATCTGGCACACCGCGTCGCCGTAGCTGAAGTGCTGAAGGGCGAATTCGATCCCACTGCGACGCATAAGGGTCTCCGCGCCAACCCCCGCCGCCCCGACCGGCACGCAGCTGCGCACCACGTGGCCGTTGCCGAGCTCGACCACCACGTCCGCCTGGCCGCTGCCACCGCAGGTGGTGTGATTGGGGCCGACGGCCGCGGATGTGGCCCCGCAGCCCGCCAGAAGTCCCGCCAGAACAACCGGGGCCAGAGTCGCGCTGGCCCACCGAGACGACCTCATCGTCGTTGCCTCCCGACGGCACTTCAAGCCCCCAACGCTGGAGGTGGGCCTGCCGTCAGAGGCCGTCCGTCCCGTGGCGCGCGGGGGGTACGAGTCACCCCCGAGGCCGGTCTCCTGGCTTGCGGATCTCGGTCCTGCGGCCGCCTTCCCGGGATCACTCCCAGTGGCTCTCTGGCCTGGACTCCCCGCCTACAGTTGCGCGACAGCTCCGGACTTGGGACTACTCCCGCACCGGATTCCCATTTGCCCCGGGGACTATTCGATTGTCGGCGCCATCATACGGCGCCCCCGGGCGACGGGTGGGGGAGTGGCGCAGGGGGCTGCGCCGCCACCGAAGGGCGGCGGAGGTGCATCGGGCCCGCGAGTCCGCAGGCAGGCCCTAGTAGAAGACTCGCGCCAGCTCGTACAGGTCGGAGGGGACCCGACGCTGGCTGCTCACCACATCGGCGATGTCGGCCACGTCCACGCCGTCCCCCTTCTTCACCGGGATCTTCCCGTAGCGGCCCTCTTTGACCAGGTCGTAGGCCGCCGCCCCCACCCGCGTCGCCCAGATCCGGTCGTAGGCGGTGGGCGCGCCTCCTCTCTGCGTGTACCCGAGAACTGTGACCCGCGCCTCGAAGCCGGTCGCCGCCTCCAGCGCCTCCGCGAGCTGCGCTCCGATGCCTCGGCGGCTCAAGAGCGCATGTCCGAACTGGTCGCGGGCCTGTGGCTCGGCCTCGAAGTCGGTCAGGCCCCCGATGGTGGCGCCTTCCGCAACCACCACGATGCTGAAGTCCCGGCCCCGGGAGCGGCGTCCCCGCAGATGGGTGGCGATCTGGGCGAGCTCCACGGGGAACTCGGGCACGACGATCATGTCCGCCCCGCCGGCAAGGCCGCCCATCAGGGCCACCCACCCGGTGTCGCGGCCCATCACCTCCACCACCATCACCCGATGGTGGGCGGCGGCGGTGGTGTGGAGCCGGTCCAAGGCCTCAGTCACGATCGCGACCGCGCTGTCGAACCCGATGCAGTACTCGGTCACCTGCAGGTCGTTGTCCATGGTCTTGGGAACTCCCACCACCGGCAGCCCACGGTCCGCGAGGGCCCTCGCCACCGAGAGGGTGTCGTCCCCGCCCAAGGTGATGAGGGCGTCCAGACCGGCTGCCCTCATGTTGGTGGCCACCGCCTCCATGCTCCCGGCGCTCTTGAGAGGGTTGACGCGCGAGGTGCCAAGGATCGTGCCCCCCACCGCGAGGATTCCCGAGACCTCGTGGGGATCGATGGCGCGGGTCTGGTTCGGCTCGACCAGCCCGGCCCACCCGTTGCGCACGCCCGCGACCGCCACCCCGTCGGCCTGAGCTTTGCGGACCACCGCCCGGATGGCCGCGTTCAGTCCCGGCGCGTCGCCTCCGCCCGTGAGCACTCCGAGTCGCACGACCCACCTCCCGACTGGACCTGGAAGTCTTGTGATGAGGATAACTCCGGCCTCTCAGGGTCCACTCCAACAGGGGTTTACACCTGGACGTTCGCCGGGAAATCCCCCTGTCGACTGGGCGCCGTGGCGGTCAGCATGGAGACAAGCCATCTGATTTCCATCGAGAGGAGCGGTCATGAAGGGAAGTGCCTTGCGGTCGGAGGGCGGCGAGCCCGCCATGTGGGTCCTCGGGGGCCTGATGGTTCTGGTCCTCGCCGTCGCCGGGGCGCTGATCGGGGGGTTCGCCACCAGCTTCGGGGGCCACCTCAAGGTGGCGCAGACCGCGGTGCAGATGGCCAACACCTCCGGGACCACAGCCGCCACTCTGAACCTGACCATCGTCACCGGGGAGATGATGGGCCAGGGAGCGGTCGGGCCGGCCTACGTGCCCTCCGACTTCACGGTGCCAGCCCACTCGACCGTGAAGGTGACGGTCACCGACTTCGATGGGGCCACGCCGCTAACCGGGTCGTTGGTCAAGTACTCGAAGGTGAGCGGCACGGTGGGCGACGTGATGCAGGTCCAGGGGATCAACCCGCTGGCTCCCAACACCACCGTCGGCAGCCTGCACACCATGAACCACCTGGCCCCCGCCCTCGTGGGCCACACCCTGACCATCGCCAAGCTTGGGATCAACGTCCCGATGGCGGGCCAGTCGCGCATCACCTTCGAGATCAAGACCGGCGGGCCCGGCGTGTACCAGTGGGAATGCATGGACCCCTGTGGTGCAGGTGAGAGCGGCCTGGGCGCTCCGATGGGGGAGGGCGGCTTCATGGCGGGGACCATGACGGTAGCGGGCTGATGGCCATGCTCCACCGCCAGGGACGGGACGACCGGTAGCCCCGAGGGGGGGGTGACCAAATCGCCCTTCGCGACCGGACCGGGGGGGCCCCGCAAGGGGTCCCTCCCGGTCACTGCTTTCGCGTGAGGGACCGAGGGATGTCCGTGAACGAGATGCTCACCTACGGGGCGGTGGCGACCATCGAGCCCGGCGGACGGGCCGCCCTCGACCTTGGGGCGGACGGCCTGCCCTTCGACGGCAGCGTCAACGGTTCGAGTGGTCTGCCCGGGCCCGCAGATCTGCTGGCCGGAGCACTGGCCGCCTGTCTGGCCAAGAACCTGGAGCGCTTCTCGCACCTGCTCGGCTTCCGGTATCGGGCCGCCCGGGTGGAGGTGGAGCTGGAGCGACAGGAGGTTCCCCCGCGGATAGTCCGCGCCACCTACCTGGTCGAACTGGAGACCGACGAGACGGACCAGCGGCTGGACAATCTCCACCTCAACCTGCGCAAGTACGGGACCATCACCAACACGCTGGCGGCCAGCGCCGAGCTCAGCGGCAGGGTGGTCCGCGTACCGGGACCGCTACCCCACGATCCTGGCCAGCATGGTGCCGTCCCCAACCGCTAGGTCCCTATCGGACCGGGCCTGGTTACGGACTTCGCCGACAGGGCGCCTTGCCGCCTCTCCGGTGCCTTGGGGGCAAGGGCCGGTCCTTGACCGACAGCGGCCCTCCATCTGTCACATCTACAGAGGGGGTCGGGGCTGACGAGTGCCAGGTCCGCCAAGAGGGTGCGCGAGCATCGATCCCGAATGGCGCGAAAGCACCTCCCCCAGTCCCGATCTGGGTACCGGGAGTCCGTGCGCCCCCCGCAGGCCTCCGGATGGAACTCCGTGGAGAGGCTAGATCCATGGCTCGGCAATGGTTACTTCTTCACGGTCCAGCCTGCGGAGAAATAGAGCTAGGTCTGAATTGCCACCCCAGAATTGGACACAGGGAATCTGATCGGATGGCAAGGGACGGTTCGAACCTCCGATCTCCTGATCCCGGGGCGGGCCCATCACCACCACAAGGCCGTCCGCTTGTGCGACACGACGCCGCTGCACGCAGCTGCGGCGAACCGGTCGAGCTTGCTCGCCAGCGCCCCTCAGCGCCAAGACCCGGTGCCGCCGACCGGCAGTTGGGACTCGCCTGAGCTTCCTGGGCCTCCGAACAGCCTGGCCCCGCTTGACTTTTGCCAACTGGTTATATAACCTGCCGGTAATGCTTCGGAACGATCCCCTGAGCCTCGCCTTCGCGGCCCTTGCCGACCCAACCCGCCGGGCGATCCTCCAGCGCCTTGCGGCCGGCGAGGCTGGGGTCGTCGAGCTCGCGGAGGCCTC
>DAHUYV010000004.1 GCA_027306885.1 Candidatus Dormiibacterota bacterium | reverse complement strand
CTGGGCGGATCGGGGTACGCCGCCGCCTGCCTGGCGATTGCGGTGGCGGTATTCGAGGGCCTGCGGGTGGCGCGCCTCTCGATGCCGTTCTCGCTCGCCTACCGGAGCCTCATCTCGGTGGCACTGACCCTGGGCCTCCTGCTCTTCACCGTCCTCGACCTCATCCCCCGCTTCGGTGGGCTGGTCTCGCAGCCGTCGTTCACGCCGTTCGGCGGGGCCTTCGCCTGGTTGGCGCTGGCCCTCGCCCTGGCGATCGCCGGCGGCGGCCTGGTGCACTGGCGGATCTGGCAGAGCTGGGCCCCGGTGGGCCCGGCGCCGCCGGTTGCCCAAGCCCCCGACCCCCATCGGTGCTCCTCTTGCGGGCGTCGCAACGCCGCGGGGGCGGCCTTCTGCGCCTACTGCGGGCGGCCGCTCGGCGCCTGACCCCCGGCCGCGGTCGGCCCCACCTGCACTCGGTATTCCGCGCCGGGAACCGAGTTCGCCTGACGCCGCTGGTCCGCTCCCGGCCGCCATTGAGAGGGCTTCCGGTTGACAGATCCGAGGCCGGCCCGTAGGCTGCGGCGATGGTTGCCTGAGCGAGGTGCTGGCTCTTTGCGTTCCATCCGCGTGGGCCCGGTGCGCCTCCCTCGCGGACCCGACACTCAGATCCCGCTCCAGAGCAGGCATACACCCCCCCCGGAAAGGAGGAGTGCAGGTGCAGGTGGAACTCAACAACGGCAGTGATGCCGCCGCGATGCTCGAGAGGAGCTGGACCGGGGAGCGCTGGCGCGGGGTGACCCGGCCGTACTCGGCGGCCGAGGTCCTGCGCCTCCGCGGCTCGTTCTCGGTGGAGCACACCCTGGCCCGTCGGGGCGCGGAGCAGCTCTGGAGCCTGCTCCAGACCGAGGCATACGTCCCCACCCTCGGCGCCCTCACCGGGCAGCAGGCGGTTCAGATGGTGAAGGCCGGGCTGAGGGCGATCTACCTCTCCGGCTGGCAGGTGGCGGCCGACGCCAACCTCTCCCTCGAGACCTATCCCGACCAGAGCCTCTACCCATCCACCAGCGCCCCGGCCCTCGCCTCCCGACTGAACCGGGCGATGATCCGGGCGGACCAGATCGCCTGGTCGGAGGGGCAGCACGACCGCGAGTGGGTGGTCCCGATCGTGGCTGACGCGGAGGCCGGCTTCGGCGGCCCGCTCCACGCCTTCGAGCTGATGAAGCAGATGATCGACGCCGGGGTGGCCGGCGTTCACTACGAGGACCAGTTGGCCTCGGAGAAGAAGTGCGGCCACCTGGGCGGAAAGGTCCTGGTCCCGACTTCCCAGTTCGTCAGGACCCTGGTGGCGGCCCGGCTCGCCGCCGACGTGGTGGGCGTCCCCACGATCCTGGTGGCGCGGACCGACGCTCTCAGCGCCACCCTGCTCACCAGCGACGCCGACCCTGACGATCGGCAGTTCCTCACCGGGGACAGGACCTTGGAGGGGTACCACCGGGTGCGGCCAGGGCTGGAGCCGGTGATCGCCCGCTCCCTCGCCTACGCCCCCTACGTGGACGCGCTGTGGTTCGAGACCTCCACCCCCGACATGGCTGAGGCCGAGGCCTTCGCCAAGGCCATCCATGCGCGGTTCCCCGGCAAGTTGCTCGCCTACAACTGCTCGCCCTCCTTCAACTGGAAGCTCCAACTCAGCGACGCCGAGGTGGCGGCCTTCCAGCGGCGCCTCGGCGAGCTCGGCTACCGTTTCCAGTTCGTCACCCTCGCCGGATTCCATGTGGCCAACGCCGCGATGTTCGAGCTGGCCAAGGGCTACGCCGCCGAGGGGATGACGGCCTACGTGCACCTCCAGCAGCGTGAGTTCGCGCTCGAGCTGCAGGGGTACACCTCCACCCGGCACCAGGCCGAGGTGGGGGCGGGCTACTTCGACTCGGTCCTGGAGACGGTCACCGGTGGTGCCAGCGAGACTCTGGCGCTGCGGGGCTCAACCGAGGAGGCCCAGTTCGAAGCGGCGCCTCTGCCATGAGCTCTGCCCCGCCCCCCGGGACCGTGCGGGTCCTGGGGGACGCCGGCCCCGCCCAGGAGGAGGTGCTGACCGAGGGCGCCCTGCGGTTCGTGGCCCAGCTGGAGCGCCGCCTCCGCCCGGGGAGGGCGGCGATCCTGGAGGACCGCCGACAGCGGCAGTTGCGCCTCGACCGGGGAGAGGTCCCCGACTTCCTCGCCGCCACCCGGGCCCTTCGCGACGACCGGGGATGGCGGGTGGCCGCGCCGCCGGCTGACCTGGTCGACCGACGGGTGGAGATCACCGGTCCGGTGGACGCCAAGATGCTGATCAACGCCCTCAACTCCGGCGCTCGAACCTACATGGCCGACTTCGAGGACGCCAACTCCCCCACCTGGCCCAACTGCGTCGTGGGTCAGGCCAACCTCCGGGCCGCGGTGCGCCGGGAGCTGGAGTTCGAGGGCGGGGGTCGCACCTACCGCCTGGGCAAGAACGTCGCCACCCTCCTGGTCCGGCCGCGGGGGTGGCACCTCCCCGAGAAGCACATGCTGGTGGACGGCCAGGCGGTCTCCGCCAGCCTCTTCGACTTCGCGCTCTTTATCTACCACAACGCCCGCGAACTGCTCGCCGCGGGGAGCGGGCCCTACCTCTACCTGCCCAAGCTGGAGGGGCACCTTGAGGCGAGGCTCTGGGAAGAGGCCTGCCGGCTGGCCGAGGAGGAGCTGCAGATCCCCAGCGGCAGCATCCGGGTCACGGTCCTCATCGAGAACATCCTCGCCGCCTTCGAGATGGAGGAGATCCTCTTCGAGCTCCGCGATCGGGCCACCGGGCTGAACGCCGGCCGGTGGGACTACCTCTTCTCGGTGATCCGCAAGTTCCGCCTTGACCCCGCCTACGTGCTCCCCGACCGCTCCCTGGTCACCATGGCGGTGCCCTTCATGCGCTCGTACGCCGAGCTGCTGGTCAGGGTCTGCCACGGGCGCGGCACCCACGCGATGGGCGGGATGGCGGCGTTCGTTCCCAACCGCCGGGACCCCGAGGTCACCGCCCGGGCGCTGCAGGCGGTGGCGCTGGACAAGGAGCGCGAGGCGTCCCAGGGCTTCGACGGGACCTGGGTGGCTCATCCCGACCTGGTACCGGTGGCGACCCAGGCCTTCGACCGCGTCCTCGGGGCCCGTCCCAACCAGCTGGAGCGCTCTCGGGAGGATGTGGAGGTCGGCCGGGAGCAGCTGCTGGCGGTGGCGCTTACCGAGGGCACGGTCAGCCCGCAGGGACTCCGCACCAACTGCTCGGTGGGGATCCGCTACCTGGGCTCCTGGCTCCAGGGCAGCGGCGCGGTCGCCATCGACAACCTGATGGAGGACGCAGCCACCGCCGAGATCTCCCGCTCCCAGATCTGGCAGTGGTTGCGCCACGGCCGGATCTCCCGGGAGGAGCTGGAGGCGACCGAGGCGGAGGTTATGGCGGGGCTGGGGGAGGAGTTCCAGCTGGCGCGCCAACTCTTCCACCAGGTGGCGGCCGGGGACGACTTCGTGGAGTTCCTCACCCTGCCTGCCTACCAGCTCCTCGAGTGAGCTCTCTGACGACCGCGTAGCAATCTGCGGCGCTGGCGTGCCGGCAGTTGTTGGCCACGCCGCCCTCTGCTATGTTCGCTCTCAGTTCCGGACCGACGCCGGGGCATTCGGGAACGGGGAGAGTCCACACATGGCCAGGAAGACCGAGATCCAGCCGGTGGAGGAAGCGCCGGTGCGTTACGGCGAGCCCGAGGGGGGCGGCTGCGACCACACCGGGTGCACCACCACCGAGGCCTATCGGTGCCTCTACCGGGACCGCCGGGCGGTGGACTGCGCCTGGGTGGCCTGCAAGGAGCACCTGAGGGTGGTCGAGGGCCGGGCGTACTGCATGCGCCACGCGGGGATCGAGGAGGTGCTGGCGCTGGCGCGCAAGCAGGGACAGGACCTGCTCCCGCCCGACCTGGACGACCGTTGCGCCTCCCTGGTGCGGGCGGTGGCCAACGACCTCAGCGAGCCGGTGCTGGAGCGGCTGGTGCGCTGGAGTGACGCCAACACCAGCATCATCAACGACCCCGCCATCCGCTACACGCGGCCCGACCGGGTCCACCGCGTCCCCGGGCACTGGGAGCGGGTCTGGGCGCTGGCGACTCGCACCGGCCTGCTGCTGCGGGTGGGCGTCCGGGTCGAGGACACCCGGCCGGAGACGGTGATCCTGACCGGGGGGATCACCCACCTGATGGCCACGGTGCCGCCCTGGATCCAGCGGCGGCTCAGCGGCGACCTGTACCCCGGTTCGCAATCCGAGCTGGTGGAGCGGCTGGCCTTCCAGCAGCAGCTCCTCCAGGCTCTGGACTCCCATGTGGAGAAGTACGGGGTCGCCTACCCCCGCTCCCTTTCCCGCGCCCCCCTCTGACCCTCAAAGCGGGGGCTGCTTCGGCCGCATAATCTCCCTCATGGCCTACGACGCGATTCTCCCTCCCCAACCGGGGCTGGCCAGCCGCCATCAGCCGGAGTATCTCGAGCAGTATCTGACCTTCAGCCGCAGCTACACCGTCGACGTCACCCACCGCTGCTATCGACGCTGTGGATACTGCGAATACCGGCAGGACCAGGGCGGCCTTTTGGCCTTCGGCGAGATCGACCGCCAGCTGGGAGAGGCGGCTCGAGCGGGCTGCCGGGAGGTCCTGATCATGTCCGGGGAGCAACCCTGGCTGCTGCCCGATCTGGGGCTGTCCGGTGAGGCCGAGTTCGTGGATCGCGTGGTTGACGTCTGCCAGAGGGCGATGCGATTGGGCCTCCTGCCCCATACCAACGTCGGCCTGCTGTCCCGGCCGAGCCTGCTTCGCCTGAAGCCGCACAACGCCTCGATGGGTCTCATGCTGGAGAGCGGCACCGACCGGATCCGGGCCCACGCCATGGGCGGCGGCAAGCGCTTCGCCGACCGGCTGCGCCACCTCGAGGACGCCGGCGAGCTCGGTATCCCCTTCACCTCGGGCATCCTGGTGGGGATCGGAGAGGGGGAGATCGACCGCCGGAGCGCCCTGGAGGCGATTGCAGCCAGCCACCTCCGCCACGGACATGTCCAGGAGGTGATCGTCCAGAATTTCGTCCCCAAGCAGGGCACCCCCATGGCGGGTCACCCCGCGCCCTCCCCCGAGGAGGTCCGCTCCGCGGTGCGCTTGGCGCGGGAGCTGTTGCCGGCGGACGTGACCGTGCAGGTCCCCCCCAACTTGAACGTCGGGAGCTGGCCCGAGCTGGTGGAGGCGGGAGCGAGGGACCTCGGCGGGATCTCCCTGGACGGTGACTCGGTGAGCCCGGGTCAGCCCTGGCCGGAGGAGCAGGAACTGGCGGAGAAGGCAAGGACGCTGGGCTTCCGGCTCCAGGAGCGGCTCCCGGTGTACCAGGAGACGACCGCTGATCTGCGCGCCGCCGCCGACCGGTTGCGCTCGGAGCTGGTCGGCGACGAGGTCACCTATGTCATCAATCGCAACGTGAACATCAGCAATGTATGCGTTGGCAGCTGCAAGTTCTGCGGCTTCCACCGCACCTCCAAGAGCGCCAAGGGGGCGTACTTCCACGACCGCGCCACGGTCTTCGCCAAGCTGGAGGACGCCGTCGGTCGAGGCGCCACCGAGATCTGCATGCAGTCGGGGCTGACCCCGGAGCTGGACCTCGCCTTCTACGACTCGCTGTTCCGCGACATCAAGCGGAGGTGGCCGTCCCTCCACCTCCACGCCCTCTCGCCGGAGGAGATCCGGTACCTATCCCAACTCTCTGGCCGCTCCGTGGGGGACGTGATCCGCCAGCTGCAGGATGCCGGCCTTGGGACGCTGCCCGGGACAGCGGCCGAGGTGCTGGTGGAGGAGGTTCGGCGGATCCTCTGTCCGGAGAAGCTCACCACCGAGGAGTGGGTCGAGGTGATGCGCACCGCCCATCGGCTGGGGCTGCGCACCACCGCCACCATCATGTACGGGCACGTCGAGACCAGCTGGCACCGCCTGCGCCACCTGGAGGTGGTGCGCAATCTGCAGCGGGAGACCGGGGGCTTCACCGAGTTCGTGCTGCTGCCCTTCCAGGTGGAGAACAACACTCTCGGGAAGTTCTTCGGGATCCGCCAGCCGCTCACCCTTGAGGACTCCCTGCGCTTCACCGCCTACTGCCGCCTCTACTTCGGCAGAGACATCCCCAACATCCAGACCAGCTGGGTGAAGCTGGGCAGGGAGGGGGTGGCGGAGTCGCTCTCCTGGGGCGCCAACGACTTCGGTGGCACCCTGATGGAGGAGTCGATCACCCGGATGAGCGGGGCCAGCCACGGGCAGAACCTGGAGCCGGCCGAGATCGAGGCGGCGATCCTCAGCGTCGGACGGATCCCCCGGGAGCGGGACACCGTGTACCGGGAGGTGGTCCAGCGGCCTAGGGACGTGGAGCGAGCGCGGGCCGGGATCGCCTGAGGAGGGGTCCCGCCTGGAGGCCGAGCGCGGCCCCGAGCAGGAGCGTGGCGGCGACCACCCCGCGGGTCAGGAGCTCGTTCGAGCCCTGGGCGGGGACCAGGAAGAGGGCCACGAGCAGCGGGAAGAGGAACCAGCGCCACGGGTACCGGCTGCGCCGGATCGCTCCGGAGTAGAGCCAGCCGAACCCGGTGCCGATGGCGAGGCAGACCGCGCCGAGCGTGACGTACCCCACGAGGAACTGGGCGGCGGCGGGTGCCCCCAGCCCCACCAGGAGGCGGATGGAGAGCGCCGGCAGGTAGTCGGTCGCGTAGAAGGTGAGCAGCAGCCAGGAGAGGGTGTGTAGGGAGATCGTCGACACCTGAAGGCTGCGCCGCCGCCGCTCCTGCCGGGCGTCCTCCCGGTCGTGGGGGCCCGTCCGGGCCCCGGAGTCGCCCTTCACCATGGTGGCATGGGTGCGGTGGGTCGGGGCCCATCTCCCATCCCTCGGCGGGGGTGGATCATCCCGGGGCCACCGCCATCCCCATCCCACCCCCGCTCAGCACCAGCTGGCGAAGCTGGACCCACCCCTTCAGGTTGCCGGCCGCGGGCCGGTCGGGCAGCGCCGGTGTGGCCACGTGCTCCAGGGGCGAGCTGTGCGGGGGGCTGGCTCCGACCAGCTTGTCGTACAGCTCCAGGTCCAGGGCTGGGTCGCGGATCCCGTCGTGGGTCAGGTAGGAGACCCGGGCGCACCGGGCGGCGCTGATGCGCACCGCCACCTTCGGATCGATCTCCATCTCCTCCCGAAGGAGGTAGGGGAGGTGCCAGCCTCCGTCAATGACCTCGCGCGGGACGGAGGCCCGGTGCGCCTCCCGCATCGCCGTGGCCGCGGCGCGGATCTCGGGCTGGGCCAGCGGGGAGCAACGCTGCTCCCAGAAGCCGTCCCAGTCCGTGGCGCTGACGATCACGGTCTGCCAGAGGAACGGCTCCAGCAGCCGGTTGGCCACCTGCTTGTGGACGCCTAGGTCGACCAGCCGCTCCGCGGCGTCGGCGGCCGCGTCGCCAGCGGCCATCCAGGTCGCCAGCGCCTCTGAGTCGTCCGCCAGGACAGGGCCCGCCTGCATCCCGGACCGGGCGGAGCCGAACTCCAGGGGGACGGCCGGCGCCGTCCGGACGGCGTTGATCAGGCGGCGGACGGGGATCGCCCTGGAGCTGGCCGAGTTCCGAGAGAACGCCCGATGGGTGTTCAGCTCCGCCAGCACGAAACGGTGCAGCGTCACCTCGATGGTGGTGAGCCGGGCCCCGTCCGGTGCCACCGAGTCGGCCACCACCCGCGCCCGCGGTTGCTCGCGCCGCTCCATCGGCACAACTATAGGGTGGACTCGCCAGCGCTCCCCGGCCCACCCCCTGCTTAGACTTGGTCCTTCGTGATCCCTCTCCCAAGGCACCCGGCCGCGCGGCTGCAGCGGTGAGGCGTGCTCCCCGGAGATGGGAGATGCCGCCCCCGGCGGGAGAGGGGGAGGAGGTCCTGCAGATGGTTCTCCGCCGCCGCGGACTGCTGGACGTGGAGCCGACAACGCCAATCTCGGTGGACGGCCACGACCCGATGCTGCTGCAGGACATGGACCGGGCGGTGGCGGTGCTGGGCGCGGCGCTCCGGCGGGGAAGTCGGATCGCCGTCTACGGCGACTACGATGCCGATGGCGTCACGGCGACAGCGGTCCTGGTCCGGGCGCTGCGGGCCGCGGGCGCCGATCCCTTCGCCTACATCCCCAACCGGGAGGGCGAGGGCTACGGATTGAACCTGGAGGCCCTCCAAGACCTGGCCGCCCAGGGCGCCGAGGTGGTGGTCAGCGTGGACTGCGGCACCACGGCGGTGGAGGTGGCCGCTCAACGTCCAGAGGGGCTGGCCCTGGTGATCACCGACCATCACCTGCCCCGCTTCGACGACGGGGTGCTGGCGCTCCCGCAGGTGGACGCCCTGGTCAACCCTCAGCTCCCCTCCGACCGGTACCCCTTCAAGGGCCTGTCCGGAGCCGGGGTCGCGCTCAAGCTGGTGCAGGCGCTGGAGGCAGCCGGCGAGGTGCCGCCCGGCACCGCCGTGCTGCAGCTGCCCCTGGTCGCTCTGGGAACGGTGGCCGACCTCATGCCGCTGGTCGACGAGAACCGGGTGCTGGTCCGTCACGGGCTCTTCTCGTGGTCCGAAGCCGCTCCTCTCGGGCTCCTGGCGCTGGCCCGGGGGGCCGGGGTCGAGGGCCCTCCGACCAGCAACGATCTGGGCTTCAGCCTCGGCCCCCGGATCAACGCCGCAGGGCGGATGCAGGACGCCAACCTGGCGCTCGCCTGCTGCCTCGCCCAGGACCCGCTGGAGGCCACCCGGGCGGCACATGCGCTGGAGCGGCTGAACCGCGAGCGTCGGCGGGCTCTGACGGCGGCGCTGGAGGTAGCCCAACCGATGGCGGAGGAGCTTGCCGACGACGCTCCGGCGATCGTGATCGGACACGAGGCCTTCCACCCCGGTGTGGTGGGGCTGGTGGCCGGCCGGCGGAACGAGGAGTACCAGCGCCCCACCTTCGCCTACAACCGCCAGGGCCCGGAATGGCGCGGATCGGCCCGGGGGACCGACGGCCTCAACGTCGTGGACGCCCTCGGGGCCGCCAGCTCCGCCCTCCTTCGCTACGGCGGCCATCGGGGGGCCGGAGGCTTCAGCATCGCCGGAGACGAGCACCAGGCCAGGCTCTTCCGGGACCGCATCGAGGAGGCGGTGGCGGCCCAACTGGGCGCCTCCCCGCCCAGCCGCACCTTCGAGGTCGACGCGGTAGCCCAGCTCTCCGACTGCCATCTCCGTCTCGCCGACGGGCTGGCCCGGCTGGAGCCGTGCGGTCGCGGCAATCCCAAGGTCCTGCTCTGCGCCCGGGGCTGCCGGGTGGTCCGCACCGAACCCCTGGGGCGCGGTCCCGATCACCTCCGGATTGTGCTCCGCGACCGGAGCGGCACCGCCGAGGCGGTCGCCTTCAACCGGCCCTGGCTGCGCGGCCACCTTCCCGAGGGACGTCGGGTGGACGTGCTCTTCGAACTGGAGGTGGACCGCTGGCGAGGTCGGGAGCACCTTCGGCTGCTGGTCCGTGACCTGCGCCCCGAGCGGGATACCGAGCTCGTGGGGGCCAGCGCCATCTAAGCTCCCCGGAGAGCGCTCGTTTCAGCCGCTGGAGGTAGCCATCGCCAGCCAGCTTCCGCCGATTCCCGGGCCTGGAGACGGGCCGCGCCCTTTCCGCCGAGCCCCCCCGGCCGGGGCCGTTGCCTCGGGCCGGGCGCTGTGGCTGGGCGCCTGCTCCGGCGGGCTCGGCGCGGCGGCCGCCCTCGGGCTGCAGCTCTGGTCCGGGGTGCCGGGTCTGCTGCAGGTGATCGGCGGGGGCCTGGTGGTGCTGACGCCGGGCCCGGTGTTCGGGTGGTTGATCGACACCCTGCAGGAGCGCGGCCGTCCCCTCCTCCTGCTCGGCACCGCCCTCCTGCTCATATTGATCGGAGCCGCCGTGGCCGCGGGGATCGCCGGGCGGGGGGTGCGCCGGGGGCACCAGGGCAGGGTGGGCTCCGGGCTGGCCGCCGGCCTCGCCCTCTGGGCCGTCACCCTGCCCCTGACGGCGGTCGCCCAGGGGGGCCTCGGCACCACGGCGACCTGGTCCACGCTCCTGGACTGGCTGCTGATCTCGGTGCCGCCGCAGCTCGCGCTCGCGTCCCTCCCGGATCGCCTCGTGCTGCCGGCCCGCCGCCGCGACCTGATGGGGGTGGAGCTCACCCGGCGGCGCTTCCTCGAGCTCGCCGGCGCGCTGCTGGGGGCGGCATCCCTCGGGTACCTCGGCACGCAGGTCCTGAGATCCGGAGCGCCGCCGGTGCTGCTCCCGGCGGGGCCCGAGGTCGGGCGTCTCCCCGCGGCTGTGACCCCGGCCAGCGACTTCTACGTTGTCTCCAAGGACCTGTTCGGGCCACCTCGGGTCGACGGGGCCACCTGGGCGCTGAAGGTCGAGGGGACCCACCGCCTGCGGCTCTCCCGCGCCGACCTGGCGGCGTTCCGCGCCGTGGAGCAGGTGCAGACCCTGGAGTGCATCTCCAACCCGGTGGGCGGAAACCTCATCAGCAACGGGCGGTGGCGGGGTGTGCCGCTCCGCGCCCTCCTCGACCGGACGGGGGTGCCGAAAGGGGTGGCCGAGGTGGTCTTCTCCTGCGCCGACGGGTACACCGAGAGCCTGCCCCTGGCGCAGTGCCTGCAGCCCACCACTCTCGTCGCCACCCACCTCGACGGCGGTGAGCTGCCCGTTCAGCACGGGTTCCCGGCTCGGATCCTGGTTCCCGGCCGCTACGGGATGAAGAACCCCAAGTGGCTGGAGCGGATCTCCTTTCAGGCGCAGCCCTACTTCGGCTACTGGGAGCAGCAGGGGTGGGATCCGGCCGCCCTCCCCCGGACCTTCTCGCGCTTCGACTTTCCTGGGTCGAGCTCCCGGCTGCCGTCGGGAAGGCGCCTTCTGCTCAGCGGGGTCGCCTGGGCCGGGGAGCGGGGGGTGGCGCTGGTGGAGGTCACCGTGGACGGCGGCCGCAGCTGGCGCCGGGCCCGGCTCGAGCCTCCGCTCTCCCCCTACGCGTGGACGATCTGGAGCCTCGCCTGGGCCCCCGTACCCGGTCTCTACTCCCTCGAGGTGCGGGCGGCGGACGACCGGGGCCGGTTGCAGAGCGGTACCTCGGTGGGAAGCTTTCCCTCCGGGGCGGCGGGGCGGCAGCAGCTGCAAGTGGTGATCGGCTGAGTACCGGCAGTCTCGTTCCCCTACACTCGCCCGGAGCATGGCCGCCCAACCGCCTCCAGCCGCGCCCGTCTCCGACCCGGCGGCGGAGGAAGGGCGACTGCGTCGCTCCGCCCTCATCTGGGGCCGAGCCGCCGCGGTCCTGCTGTCGATCTTCCTCGCCTATCAGCTGTTCGTCGTCCTGCGGGGGCTGGCCGACGCCGTCCTCACCGTCCTGGTGTGCACTCTCTTGGCGGCGATCGTGGCCCTGCTGGGCGCGCCGGTCGCCGACCTGCTCAGCTCCCGGCTGCGGCTTCCCCGCACGCTGGCGGTCCTGGTCACGATGGTGGTGGGGCTGGGCCTGCTGGCCCTGCTCGGCTGGCTGATCTCCACTCCGCTGGTCCAGGAGGGACGCACCCTCGCCAGCCAGGTCCCAGGGCTGGTGCACCGCCTCGACACCACCGGAACGGCGATCCAGCGGCAGCTGAGCGCCCACGGTATCCGGATCAATGCCGTGAGCTTCGTCACCTCGAAGCTGGCCTCCTTGGCCCCACAGCTCACCGGACTGGCGGTGAGCGGACTCACCGGCGTGGTCGGCGTCGTGGTGGACGTGGTGATCTCCTTGGTTCTGGCCTTCTGGCTCATGCGCGACGGGCGGGAGCTCCGCTCGAGCTTCATCGGCCTGCTCCCGACCCGAGTCGGCCGGGAGCTGGACTTCGCCCTCCAGGCCTTCGCGGTGGTGGTCGGCGGATACGTCCGGGCCCAGCTGCTCCTGGCGGTGGTGGTGGGGCTGCTGGCCGGGGTCGGGACCGGCCTTCTGGGGGTGCCGTTCCCACTGGTAATCGCCCTCACGGCGGCCATTTTCGAGCTGATCCCGCTGGTTGGGCCCTTCGCCGGGGGGGCGGTCGCCCTGCTCCTCGCGCTCACCAAGAGCCCGACCCTCGCCCTGTTCACCCTGATCCTCTTCCTCGCCATCCACGCCATCGAGGGCTACGTCCTGGTCCCCCGGATTCAGGGCCGCTTCGTGCAGCTCCACCCCCTCCTGACCCTGCTGGCCCTGTTCGCCGGCGTGGAGGTTGCCGGGTTCCTCGGGGCGCTGGTCGCCGTGCCCGCTGCCAGCTACCTCGCCGTCCTCTTGCGCTCGGCGGTGGGGGACTGGAGGGCCCAGCGCCCCGACCTCTTCGCCGCCGCAAGGGAGAACCGGCTGGAGCAGGCGCGCAACCGCCGCCTTCTGGGCAGTTTCAGGGTCTTCCGCCGCCAGCCGCGGGACGGGGGCGCCCCCCCTCCCGGCGGGTCACCCCCCGAAGGCTGACGGCGGCTGGGGTCGCGGCCCGAACAGCAGGGTGCCGATCCGCACCTCGGTGCTGCCCTCGGCCACCGCCGCCTCAAAGTCGTGGCTCATCCCCATGCTCAGAACCGGCAGGCGGCGGCCCAGCGCCCGCTCCAGGGCCGCGGCGACCTCCCGGCAGCGGGAGAACTCCCGCTCCGGCCACTCCGGGGCGGCCACCGTCATCAGCCCCTGCAGGCTGAGGCCGGGCAGCGCCGCGATCCGCTCCGCCACCCGCTCCGCGTCGTCGGCCGGCACCCCGGTGCGGCGGGGGAGCCCGGTCAGTTCCAGCTCGAGCAGCACCGGGAGCGGCTCAGGGCCGGGGTTGGCGGCGGAGAGGGATCCGGCCAGGTCGGCTTCGTCGAGGCTCTCGATCACGCTGAAAAGCCGAACCGCCCGCCGCAGCTTGTTGCGTTGCAGGTGTCCCAGCAGGTGCCAGCGCACCCGTCGGCCAACCTCGTCCTGCTTGGCCTGGCACTCCTGGACATAGTTCTCCCCGAGCTCCAGCAGCCCCGCCGCGACCGCTGCCCGCACCGTCTCCACCGGGTGCCCCTTGGTCACTGGCAGCAGCGCCACCGACTTCGGATCCCGGCCGGCCCCGGTGGCGACGGCGGCGATCCGAGCTCGCAGCTCCTCCAGCCGCAAGTTGAGCCCCGCGACCGCTGCGGGGTCAGCGGGCGGGGGCACGGCGCCGACTGCTGACGCGGTCGGCCGAGAGCAGGTGGTCGATCTCCTGCTTCACCTCCGAGAGGTCCCGGAACGAGCGATACACCGAGGCGAAGCGGACATACGCCACCTCGTCCAGCTGGCGCAGCCGGGCCATCACCAGCTCTCCCACCTCGCGGCTGGGCAGCTCGGACTGGCCCCGGCCGCGAAGCTCGGTCTCGATCTCCTCGACGATCTGCTGCACCTGGGCCGGTGAGATGTCCCGCTTCTTGCAGGCATTCATCAGCCCGAGGAAGAGCTTCTGACGGTCGAAGTCCTCCCTGCGTCCGTCCTTCTTCACGATGTAGAAGGGGATCGACTCGATCCGCTCATAGCTGGTGAAGCGGCGTCCGCAGCTGTTGCACGCCCGCCGGCGCCGGATGGCCTCCCCGGTCTCCGAGTCACGGGAGTCGACCACCCGCAGGTCGTCGTGGTTGCAGTACGGGCAGCGCACGCTTGGAACCTCACGACTTTGCCCACATCATGTGGGCCTCTGGCCGCGATTGTACCCCGTATCTTGTGCCCGCACCGCGCCACGGAGTGGGCCGTCCGCTGCGGGACCGGCCGCCTCGAGGTCAGCCGGCGGGCTCAGCCCCCTTGAGCGACCCCAAGATGTGGTCCCTCAGCGGTTCACCGTGCTCATGTCGGAGTACCTCTCGCCGGCCACGCTGCCGGGGGCGGCCACCTCATCCAGAGCCTGGAGCGTCTCCCGGTCCAGCTCCAGTTCGGCCGCCTCGAGGTTCTCTTCCAGGTACCGGCGGCGCTTGGTGCCGGGGATGGGGACGATGTCCTGCCCCTGGTGGAGCACCCAGGCGATCGCCACCTGCCCGGGGCTGGCCTCCTTCTCCCGAGCGATCTCCTGGATGCGATCGACGAGCTCCAGATTGCGCTCCAGGTTGGCCGGGGAGAAGCGGGGGTACCGGGTGTTGCGAAAGTCGTCGGGGGGGAGCTGGCTGGGGTCGCGGTAGCGCCCGGTCAGCATTCCCCTCCCAAGCGGGCTGTAGGCCACGAAGCCGATCCCCAGCTCCCGCACCGTGGGCAGGATCTCGGTCTCCGGATCCCGGCTGAAGAGGGAGTACTCGGTCTGGAGCGCGGAGATGGGGTGGACGGCGTGGGCCCGGCGGATGGTGGCCGGGGCGGCCTCCGAGAGGCCGAGGAAACGAACCTTGCCCGTCCCCACCAGGTCGGCCATCGCCCCCACCGTCTCCTCGATCGGCACCGAGGTGTCCACCCGGTGCTGGTAGTAGAGGTCGATGACATCGACCTGAAGGCGGCGCAGGGAAGCCTCGCAGGCCTCCAGGACGTAGTCGGGGCGGCCGTTGATGCCGACCCAGGACCCGTCTTCGCGGCGCTGGTTGCCGAACTTGGTGGCGACAACGACCTCCTCCCTTCGTCCGGCGATCGCCTCTCCCACCAGCCGCTCGTTGTGGAACGGGCCGTAGATGTCGGCGGTGTCCAGGAGGGTCACCCCCAGCTCCAGCGCCCGGTGGATGGTGGCGATTGACTCCCGGTCATCGCGAGGGCCGTAGAACTCGGACATGCCCATGCACCCCAGCCCCACCTCCGCGACCTCCAGTCCCTCGCTGCCGAGCTTCCTTGTCCTCATCCTGCCTCCAGATCTCGCCGCGGACCTCGAGTCCAGTCTAGGCGGTGGGCCGCGAACTCCCCTTTCCCGATCTGCCCGGGCCCGACTTCCGGTAGGGACAGTGGCCGCTCCCCGCTCAACTCGCGAGCCGCATTTCCCGCCCGGGAACTTCAGCCCATCGAGGGATGCCTGGGGTGCCCCCCGATGAGTAGCCTGGGAGCCTAATGATCTCGGATTGCGGAGTCCGCGGCCGTTGAACCAGCTCAGGCTGCTCCTCCGCGCGGTTCGCTGGCGACTCGGAGGTGCGGTGGCCCTTCTGGTCGTCGGTACGGTTGGGGTTCTCGCCGCCGCCGCCGGGCCCCTCTACCTGGCCACCGCCAACGACAGCGTGCTCCATTCGGTCCTCTTGGCCAATCCCCCCTCGGCCGTTGGACTGACCGTCACCCCCCGCGCCACCGCGGGCCAGGTGGGGGACGCCCAGGCGGCCCTGGAGGCGGCCTCCCGGTACCGGCTCGGGCGCTGGTACGCGCCCCAGAAGGTGGTGATGGACGCCGGGATGTCCGTCAACGGCGCCAGCGGCCAGGGCTTCGGCGGCGACCTGGTGTCCGATCCCGGGGCCTGCAGCCATCTGCACTTCCTCCAGGGATCGTGTCCCACCGGGCCCGGGCAGGTCGCCATAACGCAGAGGAGCGCCACGGCCCTCGGGGCGAAGATCGGGTCCCGCCTCTCGACCAGCATTCCCGGCCCGATCATCTACCAGAACGGCCTGCCGACCCAGGGGCACCTCACCAAGGTGGTGACCGTCACCGGGATCGTGGCGGTAAGCAACCCCTCGCTGCCGTTCTGGTTCGGCGCCGACTACTTCGGCTTTGGCCAGTCGTGCCCATCGGTCGCGCCTCGCTGCTTGCCCCAGCTCGATTCCTTCTTCACACCTCCGGGGACGGTGGCCGCCGTGCCCGGGACGCTGGGTGTCGCCGAGCTCCACCTCAAGGTGGACGCGCTGCACCTCAGCGTGCTCCCGCTCTTCAACTCCGTGGTGGGGGGATACGAGAACTATCTCAACACCCAACTCCAGGACAGCGTGTCCACCCGGCTCCCCCAGCTGGCCGACCAGGCCCACAGCGAGAGCCAGCTCATGCAGTCGATCGTTCTGGTGGTGGACCTGCAGCTGGTCCTCCTGGCGCTGTTCGTCCTCTTCGGTTTGGTGGCCCGGACCGCCGAGGCCCGGCAGAAGGAGGTCGCGCTGGCCCGGCTCCGCGGCTTTCGACTCAGCTCGGTGCTCTCCGTCGGCCTGCTGGAACCGCTGGCGATGCTGGTCCTCGCGGTGCCGCTGGGGCTGGCGCTGGCCTACGTCCTCATGGCGCTGGTACAGCCGCTGCTGCTCCCCGGAGGGCTGCTGACCTTCCAGCCCCTGGCCCTCGGGGGTTCGCTTGCCGCCTTCGCCGGCGGGCTGCTGGCGGTCGGCTTCGGGGCGCGCCGGATAATCAGCCGCCGGCTCGCCGACGAGCTGCGGGCGACCGAGCCCAAGATCTCCCCCGCGACCCGGGCGGCGCTGGACGGGGCGGGGCTGGCGCTGGCGGTGGCGGGGATCCTGGAGCTGGTGGCGACGGGGGTGCTGAACGGGGGCCAGCCCAACCCGGTCGCGGCCTTCGCCCCCGGGCTGGTGGCGGTGGCGGTGGCGATCGCCGGGATGCGGGGGCTGCCGCTGTTGGCGCGGCTGGTGGTCCGGCGGACCCGGAACACCGGGCAGCTGGGCCTGGGGCTCGCGGTGCGGCAGGTGGTGCGACGGCCGGCCAGCCTGCGGCAGATCGCGGTGCTGGCGGTGGCGACGGCGCTGGCCTGCTTCGCCGTCGCCGGCTGGGCGGCGGCGGGGGTGAACCGGGTGGTGCGCGCCAACTTCACCCTGGGGGCGGCACGGGTGCTTACCGTCCAGGTCCCGGTGGGGGTGAGCCTGGAGCAGGCGGTGGACCGGGCGGACCCCAGCGGGCGGTACGCCATGGCGGTGATGCTCTCCAAGATTCCCAGCCAGAACCTGCTGGCGGTCCAGGTGAGCCGTCTGGAGAAGGTGGGCTACTGGCCGCCGGGGGTCAGCACGGTGCCGCTGCGGCAGCTGGTCAACTGGCTGCGCCCGCACCTCAGGCCGGAGCTGGTGGTGCGGGGCAGCGAGGTGCGAGTCACGGTAACGATGGAGGGCAGCCCCAATCCGCCACCGGACCTGCAGCTGGAGCTGGTGGACGGACAGGGGAACCCGGGGGTGGCGGACTTCGGATTCGTCTTGGGAGGGACGCACACATACACCACGGCGCTGCCGCCGGCGTGCCTTCTGGGCTGCCACGCGCTGCAGTTGAACCCGATCTGGACCCCGACCCAGACCTTCGTGCCGTTGCAGGGAGAGATGAACACCGGGCCCCAGTCGGTCAGCTATCAGCTGACCGTGTCACAGCTGGAGCAGGGCTCCGGGGGGGCCTGGGGACAGGTGACCAGCCAGCTGGGGGACCCGTCGTACTGGTCAGGGTCGGGGCCGGGGATATCGGTGAGCGGGACCACGGTGGGTGGTCAGCCGGCCCTGCACCTCGATGTGAAGGACCAGGTCAGCGACACCAGCTCGCCCTCGGTGTACCCGGGGGCGCTGCCGGCGGTGCTGCCGGGGGTGGTGACCAGGGCGAATGCGGTGCAGGATCCGGCCGCCGCATCGGTGGAGGACTTTGACGGGACCTCGCTGACCCTGAACGTCAAGTACCAGGTGGCGGCGCTGCCCGAGCTGGGACAGGAGGGGTTTCTCGTCGACCTCTCTGCGGCGGTGCGGGCGCAGAAGGCACCGCCCACCCTGACCCAGAGCCAGGTGTGGCTGGCGGCGGACACGCCGGGGAGGGTGGTGGCGGAGCTGCGGGGGCAGGGGCAGCGGCTCCTCAGCTCCAGGGTGCCGGGAACCGCGATCGCGGAGATGAACCGGGGTGGGCTGGCGCTGGCCTACCTCTTCTTCCTGTTCGCGGCGGCGGCGGCGGCGGTGCTGGCGATCGGGGCCTCGGTCTTCTCGGTGTTCATGACCAGCCGGCGGCGGGCCTTCGAGCTGGCGGTGCTCCGGGCGATCGGACTGTCCGACCGAACCCTGCTCGGCTCGCGGCTGGGGGAACAGCTGCTGGTGCTGGGGCCGGGGGTGCTGCTCGGGGTCGTGGCGGGCCTGGTGGGGGTGGTGCTGGCGCTGCCCTCGGTGCCGGAGTTCAGCACCACCGCGGGTGGCCCCCCGGTGCAGTTGGTCGTGGCCCCCGTCCCGATCGTGCTCATGGTGGGCGCCCTGGTCCTGCTCCTGGCGGTGGCCGCCTGGCTGGCCGCCGCCACCACCCTGCGCCTGTCATCCTGGAGCCGCCTGCGCACGGAGATCACATGACCGCCCCATCCCCCGGCCTCGACATCCACTTCGAGGGCGTCGTCCACCTGTACCCCAGCGATGAGGGCGATGTCGTCGCCCTGCGCGGTGTGGACCTCGACGTCGAGGCCGGCGAGGAGTTCGCCCTCCTCGGACCGTCGGGGTCGGGCAAGTCCACAGTCCTGGCGCTCCTCGCCGGGCTGCACCGCCCCTCGGCGGG
This sequence comes from Candidatus Dormiibacterota bacterium, assembly GCA_027306885.1. Taxonomy (GTDB): domain Bacteria; phylum Chloroflexota; class Dormibacteria; order Aeolococcales; family Bog-877; genus JAJYXT01. The sequence goes on along the minus strand of DAHUYV010000004.1, from coordinate 3,033 downwards.
CCGGATCCGCCTGGGCGAGTACGACCTCGGACGGCTCAGCAACCGCCAGCTCCTCCGGCTGCGGGCCGCCGAGGTGAGCCTGGTCCTCCAGGACCCGGCCCGGAACCTCCTCCCGTACGCCACCGCTGCCCAGAACGTGGAGTTCTCCCAACGCGGGGCCCGGGCGAGGGGCCACCGGCCGCCCTGGGGGGCGGTGGAGCTCCTGGAGCAGCTGGGCATGGGCCAGCTCGCCCACCGCACGGTAGCCACCCTCTCCGGGGGGGAGCAGCAGCGGGTGGCGATCGCCACCGGGGTCGCCCCAGCCCCCCGGCTGCTCCTGGTGGACGAGCCGACCTCGCAGCTGGACACCCAGAATCGGGACCAGGTTATCGCTCTCCTCCGGGACATCAACCAACGCCTCGGGGCGACGGTGGTCAGCGTCACCCACGACCCGGCGGTGGGCGCGGCGATGCCGCGCACCGTGACCATCCGCGACGGCCGCATCGGCGCCGAGGGGCGCCGGGGCCAGGAGTTTGCGGTGGTGGGCAAGGACGGGAGCGTCCAGCTCCCGCCCGATGTCCTCGACCTCATGCCGCCGGGGACGCTGGTGCGGGTCCGGAGGCATGCCACGGGAGTGGACCTCAGCAACTCCGAGCTCGAGACCGATGATCTCTGAGATCCGCCTCTCGGGGGTGGGCGTGCGGGTTGGCGCCCGAGCCATCCTGGATCACGTCGATCTCGCGATCCGAGCCGGTGAGTCCCTCGCCATCACCGGTCCGTCGGGCTCCGGCAAGACCACCCTCCTGCTCCTCGCCGGGGGGCTCCAGGACGCCGCCGAGGGGCAGGTGCTGTTGGACGGGAGGCCGATGGCGCGGGACCCGGACACCAGGAAGCGCTTCGGGGTGGTGCTGCAGAACCACGGCCTGGTCGCGGTCCTGACCGCCCAGGAGAACGTGGCCCTGCCGCTCCAGGCCCGGGGGCTCCCGGCTGTGGAGGTGGAGCGGATCAGCCTCGACGCCCTGGCTTCGGTGGGCCTCCACCCCCAGGCCGACGCGCTCGTCCAAAACCTCTCCGGCGGTCAGCAGCAGCGGGTGGCGGTGGCGCGTGCGCTGGCCGGCAGCCCTGAGGTGATCCTCGCTGACGAGCCGACCTCAGAGCTGGTCGCCGAGCAGCGCCGGGCGATCCTCGACACCCTTCTCCGCCAGTCGCGCGAGGGCAGGGTGCTGGTGATCGCGACTCACGACCCCGAGGTCGTAGAGGCCTGCGACCGGTCGGTGCGGCTGATGGACGGGCGCCTGGTGGAGCAGAGCCCTCCTCTCTCCAGCTGACCTCTGGCCGACCGCCCACATCCCCGCGGTGGGGGCCGCCATCCCGGTGCTAAGCTGACCCCGGTGCCTTAACCGGGGGGTGGGCCATGAGCGGAGTGGTGGAGGCCAGCGGGCGCCGGAGCCCGATCGGAAGGGAGCTGCTCAGCTCTCCCGAGCTGAACAAGGATGGGGCGTTCTCCGACGAGGAGCGCGACGCCTTTCACCTCCGGGGCCTTCTGCCCTGGCGGGTGCTCAGCATGGAGGAGCAGGTGGGCCTGGAGCTGGAGCACATCCGGCGCAAGAGTGAGGACCTAGAGAAGTACATCGGGCTGGCAGCCCTCCAGGAGCGCAACGAGTCCCTCTTCTACCAGGTGGTGATGGACAACCTGGAGGAGCTGGCGCCGATCATCTACACCCCAACGGTGGGGCAGGCCTGCCGTCAGTTCAGCCACGTGGTCCGTCGGCCGCATGGCCTCTGGATAACCCCGGACGACGTCAACCGCATCCCCGACCTTCTGCGCAACACCGGTCGCCAGGACATTCGCCTCATCGTGGTGACCGACAACGAGCGGATCCTCGGGCTGGGCGACCAGGGGGCGGGGGGCATGGGAATCCCCGTCGGGAAGCTCGCCCTCTACACGGCCGGGGCGGGCATCCACCCGCACCGGACCCTGCCCATCTCGCTGGACTGCGGGACCGACAACCAGGACCTCCTCGCCGATCCCCAGTACCTGGGATACCCCCGTCCCCGGCTCCGGGGAGAGGAGTACGACTCCTTCATCGAGGCCTTCGTGGAGGCGGTGCTGGAGGTATTCCCCCGGGCGCTGCTGCAGTGGGAGGACTTCAAGCAGCACAACGCCATCCGCCTCCTGGATCGGTATCGCCGGCGCATCGCCAGCTTCAACGACGACGTCCAGGGGACCGCGGCCGTCGTGACCGGGGGGATCCTCGCCGAGCTGCGCCGTCGGGGGGAGCGGCTGTCCGACCACCGCCTCGTCTTCCTTGGCGCGGGGGCGGCGGGGACGGGGATCGCGCGGATGGCGCAGTCGATGATGGCCGATGAGGGGGCGAGCCCGGCCGACCGGCGCCGCGCCGTCGTGATCCTCGACTCCAAAGGGCTGGTCTTTGAGGCGAGAGAGGGGATCAAGGATGACACCCGCCCCTTCGCCCTCACCGCCCAGGAGATGGCGGAGTTCGGCTTCCGACCGGCGCCGCGGTACGGCCTCGAGGAGGTGGTCCGCCGGGTGGCCCCCACCATCCTCATAGGGGTGAGCGGGGTGGCGAACAGCTTCACGGAGGAGGCGGTCCGGGAGATGGCCCGGCGCTGCCCCGCCCCGATCGTCATGCCCCTCTCCAATCCCACCGCCAACAGCGAGGCCACCCCGGCCCAGGTCTTGGAGTGGTCCGAGGGGAGGGCCGTGGTGGCGACCGGCAGCCCCTTCCCCTCGGTGGAGGTCGAGGGCCGGATGCGGCTGGTGGGCCAGGCCAACAACGTCTTCGTCTTCCCCGGGATCGGCCTTGGGGCGATAGTGGCCAGGGCCCGTGAGGTGACCGATCGCATGCTCCTGGCCGCGGCGGTCACCCTCGCCGGGCTGGTCCCCCCGGATCGGCTGGCGCAGGGAGCGATGTTCCCGGCGCTCTCAGAGCTGCGCTCGATCTCCCGGGCCATCGCTTTGGCGGTTGCCCGGGAGGCACGCGATGGTGGTGTGGGCCAGCTCTGCAGCGACGAGCTGCTGGAGCGGGCGGT
>DAHUYV010000006.1 GCA_027306885.1 Candidatus Dormiibacterota bacterium | reverse complement strand
GACTCGCTTCCGGCCGTGACCGCCTCGTAGGCGCTGGCGTGGCCCAGCTGGACCCGTCGGGCGAGACCGAGCTCGACCAAGAGGTCGAGGGTGCGGTAGACGGTGGTGCGCTGGAAGCCCGGCACCTTGGCGGAGATGGCGCCACAGAGCTCGTCGGCGGTGGCGTGCCCTGCGTGCTCGGTGAGGGCGGAGTAGACCAGCCGGCGCTGCGGGGTTAGCCGGCGGCCCTGACCGCGGATCGTTTCGAGCGCGTCCACAAGTGCAAATGATACCAAAATCAGGTTATTGCAACAAGCGGCGTCGACAACCGGCCCCTCCCGCCACCGGTGGGGGCTATCCTGGATGGGTGAGTGCCGAGAGTGCGCGGCTGGCTGCGCTGGAGGATGCCCTGGCCCGCGTCGAGGACCCCGAACTGCACCGGCCGATGATGCAGCTGGGTATGTTCAAGAACCTGCGCTTGGAGGGATCGGTCGCCCTCCTCAGGGTGGTGCTGACCACCCCCGCCTGCCCCCTGAAGGACCGGATCCAGGGCGAGATCGAGTCGGCGGTGATCGGCCGCGTGGACGGGGTTGAGTCGGTGCGGCTGGAGTGGGACTCGGATGTCTCTCGAACCCGCGGGGTCGGCGGCCGCCAGGACGTGCCCGGGGTGCGCAACATCGTGGCGGTCAGCGCGGGTAAGGGCGGGGTGGGCAAGACCACCGTGGCGGTCAACCTGGCCTTCGCCCTGCTCCGGACCGGAGCCCGGGTGGGGCTCTTGGACGCCGACATATACGGGCCCAATGTGCCGATCATGCTGGGCATCGATGAACGGCCGGAGGCCGAGGACGGGCGCATGGTGCCCCACCTGAAGGACGGTCTGAAGGTGGTCTCGATCGGCACCATCATCGACCCGGAGAAGCCGGTGATCTGGAGGGGCCCGATGCTGGCCGGAGCGCTCCGCCAGTTCCTCTTCGAGGTCAACTGGGGCGACCTCGACTACCTGGTCTGCGACCTGCCGCCCGGCACCGGAGATGTGCAGCTCACCCTGGCGCAGTCCATTCCCCTCACCGGGGCGGTCATCGTGACCACGCCGCAGGATGTCTCGCTCGCCGACGTGAGTCGGGGGATTGCGATGTTCCAGCAGCTTCGGGTACCGATCCTCGGGGTGATCGAGAACATGAGCGGGTTCGTGTGCCCCCACTGCGGCGAGGTGACAGACATCTTCAGCCGCGGTGGTGGGCGGGACCTGGCCCGCTCCCGCGAGCTGCCATTCCTCGGCGAGATCCCGCTGGATCCGGCGGTGCGGGTGGGCGGAGGCGCGGGCCGGCCTCTGGTGCTGGCCCAGCCGGAGTCAGCCCAGGCGCGCATCTTCCAGGAGGTGGCGGCCGCCCTGGCGGGTCAGATCAGCCAGGTAAACTTCGCCGCCGAGGCGGAGCCGGAGATGCCCGCCGGGCCCCGGGTCAGGCTGGGTTAGGTAGGGCTCCAGCGCCCGACCCCTGAGCGGTGCCGCCCCGGGGTCGCACGGCTTCGGCCGGTCGGCTATCCCGCGGGGGCTGCCTCGGAGGCCAGGGTCACCGCAACCCGAGACGCCGCCGCCCGGATGGCCTCCCGCGCTCCGGCGGAGTCGGTGTACACCCGCAGCCAGACGGTGCGGGAGGGGAGCAGCCTCACCAGCAGCCGGGACGCCGCCTCGACCTCGACCAGCTGGGACATGGGGTCGAAGAGGCGAAGTGGCTGGCGGTCGGCGGCCGGGTTCTCCGGCCGCGGAGCGGTGCTCGCCAGATCCACGGCGATGCCCACACCGCGCCAAGCCGTCGGGAGCTCCTGCCGGATCGCCTGCTCGACCAGGTTGCGGTCGGAGAGCCCGGCCCCCGCGGTCGCCCGGTCCAGCTCGTGGTACGCCTCGTAGGCTAGCTGCCAGGGCAGGCGCCGCTCGGTGACATCCCGCCAGGATTCGCCGAGGCTGCGCTCCTCCTCGGAGCGCGGGTCCTGCTGCAGCCGCTCGACCTCGGACATGAGGGACCAGTCGGTCAGGCGCAGGTAGGAGTCCAGGTGCTCCAGAGGACTGCCCGCGGGCAGCAGCGCCCGACAGGTGGCGGCGAAGACGGGCCGGAGGTGCAGGTCGATGCGGCGCACGGTCCGGTGGAAATACACATGGTTGTACATGTAGAGCCGGGCGGAGAGGAACATCTCCAGGGCCGGGGCCCCGTGCTGGTGGAGCACCAGCTGACCGTCCTTGATGAACATGTAGTGGCGCAGGCGGGGCAGGTCGACCGGGCCGACGGCCACCCCGCACATGTACGCGTCGCGCGGGACGTAATCCATGTTGTCGGTGCTCACCGGGCCGCAGAGCACTGGCTTCAGCGCCTCCAGCCATCCGGGCGGGGTGAACGATGGGAGCTCCGCCGGAGCCATGACGTACGCCACCCACCGCGGATCCACCATCTCCCCGGCGGCGAAGGGCCCGTGCGGGCTGCGCCCAAGGGAGGCGATCAGTTCGAAGAGCGGGCCCAGGACCAGGCTCCTCCCCACGTCCTCGTGGTCGAGCCCGTGGGGCCGGAGCACCTCCGTGTCGAAGAAGTGCCCGAAGGGGCCATGGCCGACATCGTGGAGCAGCCCGGCGATGCGCATGGTCTCCACGACCAGGGGTTGGCTCGGGAGATCGTCGAAGCTCTGCTGGAGGCTGGAGAAGAGGTGCTCGGTGAACTGGCCGGTAAGGTGCATCGCCCCCAGCGCGTGCTGGAAGCGGGAGTGCTCGGCGGTGTGGAACACCCACCACGCCGACTGCAGCTGATGGATGCGCCGCTGACGCTGCAGCCAGGGGCTGTCTAGGAGCGCCTGCTCCGAGCTGGCCCCGTCGCCCAGCTGCTTGGTGATGCTGCAGTAGTCATAGAGGGGGTCGGCGAGGAGGTTGACCTGCTCGAACTCCCTCTCCGGTCCGCCCTCGGACAGCCTCTGAACCGTGGCCGCCCCTCAGGCGGAGCCGGCGCACCCGGGGGGCCCCGGGAGGCGCGCCTGGAACCTGATCATCGGCCCAGCTTGCCACAGGCATCCTCGTCGGCGCACGGAGCGGGTGGGCTCAGCCGCGAAGGGCCGCCAACAGCCTCGAGCCCAAGGGGCTGCCCCACCCGGTGCAAGGATCCCAACCCACCGCGGCGGAGTAGGCGCCGTTGCTGCCGCTTACGGTGTCCCGGAAGGTCTGCTGGCCGGCCAGGCTCTGGTAGAGCAATGGGTTGACATACCCGATCCGGCGGCCCAGGGCGGCGGAGCAGCGCAGCAGCAGGGCCGCCCACAGTGGAGCCACGGCGCTGGTTCCGCCGTACACCGCGGCGGTCCCGTCCACCAGGACGCGGTATCCGGTCTCGGGATCG
>DAHUYV010000166.1 GCA_027306885.1 Candidatus Dormiibacterota bacterium | reverse complement strand
CGGGCCGGATCGGCGTAATCCAAGATCAGTTGGTCCGGCACCGCTGCCCGCCGCATTTTCACAAGCTGTCCAGCCCAGCCGCCCTTGGACTCCCGTCCTCCACGTCCGATGGCCGCCACCCCCCGGGCGCTGGCATCCCCTCTCGCCGGCGGGGCGGCTCTCGGTCCCGGCCTGCCGGCCGGCCGCCGGCGACGGGACGTAGGCGGCAGGAGGTGTGCCCAACCAACACGGGACCGCAGTGTCGGCGGGAGCTCTTCCGGTCGGCTTCCGGGGCCCGGTGGGAACGGGAAGTCGTGTGGAATCGCACCTCTCTAAGCTCCGCCCGGTTCCGGAGGTGGCGGGAGGGGCGATCCGGCCCGAGGGCAAGAGAAAGCCCGCGGCGATCTCCGGGGAGCATCGGCAAGAGGGCGGCGAGCGTGGCTTAGGGGTCAGATGGGCACACCGGACGGCGACCTTCGATTCTTCCCGGGGAGCGGGGGCGGTGAGGCGGCCGCCTCGGGGCCACCGCTGTCGCCGACGGCTGAGTCCGCGCCGGCCCGCCCGAAGCGGAGCACGCCGAAGACTCCGGGGCCGCCGGGGTGCAGCGTCGGGATCATGGCCTACAACGAGGCGGCCAACATCGCCAACGCCATCCGTACCCTCCTCCAGCAGGTGGTGAGCTGCGCTCGCATCGAGGAGCTGGTGGTGGTCGCCAGCGGCTGCACGGACGCCACCGCGGAGATCGTCGCCGCCCTGGCCGACGAGGATCCCCGGGTGCGGCTGCTGGTGCAGGACCAGCGGCAGGGGAAGGCCTCTGCCATCAACCTCTTCATCGCTCGGGCCAGATCGCCGCTGCTCCTGATGGTCAGCGCCGACGTGCTGGTCGAGGAGGGGACGGTCGAGGCCCTGCTCCGGCACTTCGCCGATCCCGAGGTGGGCATGGTCGGGGGACACCCAATCCCGGTGAACGACGAGGGGACGTTCCTCGGCTACGCCGTGCACCTGCTCTGGCGGCTCCACGACCGCCTCGCCCGAGCGGCGCCGAAGCTGGGCGAGATCGTCGCCTTCCGCAACGTGGTGCCCAGCATCCCCCTGGACACGGCGGTGGACGAGATCTCGATTCAGGCGCTGGTGACCCAGTTGGGGTACCGGATGGCCTACGAGCCGGACGCGGTGGTGTACAACCGCGGCCCCGCCACGATCAGCGACTTCCTGGTGCAGCGGCGACGCATCTACGCCGGGCACCTGCAGGTGCGCCGACAGCAGGGGTACGCCGCCTCGACGATGAGCACCCGGCGCATCGCCGGGGCGCTCCGCGGGTCCGGGTCCTTCAGCTCGCCGCGGCTGGCGCTCTGGACCTCCGCGGCGATCGGTCTGGAGGCCCTCGCCCGCGCCCTCGGCTACCTCGACGCCGCCGGCCTCCGGCAGCATTCGGTGTGGCGCCCGGCGGTCAGCACCAAGGCACGCATCGCCGAGGGAGCGATCGGCCAGGGCCCGACCAGCGTCCTGGTGTTCCACATCGTGAACTTCCATCGCCAGCAGCTGGAGGTGGGGGTCCGGGCCAGCCGCCTTCTGACCCAGCGGGTGCTCCAGTGCGTACGGCAGACGCTCGGCGCGGAGGCGACCGTCTCCGCCCAGAAGAGCGGCACCGTGATCGCGCTCCTGTTCGCCGAGCGAGAGGAGGCGGAGCGCGTCGCCGGCCAGATCGTGGAGCAGCTCGGCGGCGGCGGAAGTGACCGCACCGACCTCTGGGAGGCGGTGCGGGTCAAGCTGGCCTGCGGGATCATCGCCTTCCCCCAGGTGGGCCAGGCCGTCGCCACCTCGATGGCGCCGATCCAATCCGCACCGGGTGGGGTTATGGCCAGCCGCTGGGCGGGCGAGGTGCCCCTCCTGGAGTCGGCGCTGGCCACCTCCGCCCCCACCGCCCCCAAGGAGGACCCTGCCTCATGGG
>DAHUYV010000144.1 GCA_027306885.1 Candidatus Dormiibacterota bacterium | reverse complement strand
TCCAGGTGGTGATCAGCTGCCACGGCTCGGCGCTGGCCACCATCTCCTGGACCGCCTGGGTGAAGGCGACGGGGTCCCGGGCCAGCAACGGGGTGGAGGAACTGTAGAGCCAGAAGCCGGGGCTGATGCTGAAGCTGTGGCCAGCCTGCTCGTCCTGGCGCTCCGCCGGGGCGTACTGGTGCCATTGGTCGGGCTGGATGGCGCAGCTCTGGTATCCCCCGAACACCTGGAGGTCGAGATAGAACCGGCCCGCGTTGAGGCTGACCCAGCTGGCGGCATCGGCACAGCTCGCCACCGAGCGGCTGTAGACAAAGAGCACCGGCTTGCCGTCGAAGTGTTCGTACTGGGGGTTGGCGGCGTATCGCGTGTAGATGTAGGTCAGATCGGCGGCCTGGGTGCCCGGACCCGGTTCGTAGTAGAGGGCCCATTTCAGCGCAGTCCCAGCGGCGGCGCCGAGGAGGAGCGGGATCCGGGCGTCGGTGGGTGTCCCCTGGCCCCACCAGCTGGCGATGGCCACCTCGATGTGGGCGTACTCCATCGCGGCCACCTGGTAGGCCAGAACATCGGGGGCGCTTGAGTCGTAGGGTGCCCCCAGGGTCGGGGTGAAGTGGCTGCTCGGATACCACGACTCGGGATACCACGGGTAGAAGAACGCCGCCCGGATCGGCGGGCCAGGCGCGCCTCCGCTCGGGCTTGCCGCCGGCGGTGGCGCGGAGGCGGCGACGGTGGGCTGGTCGACCGGAGTCGGCTTCGAGCTGGGGGTGGCGGCCGGCTGGGCCCGGAGGTTGACCGGAGCTGGGGCCGCCGACCTGGCGGAGACGGGAGGGGATGTCGCCAGCTGAGCCCGAGGCGGGGGTGCCGTCCCAGAGCCCGGGCCGGGATGCGCTCCCGCTGCACCAGACGATGTGCCGAGCGGCACCACCAGGCCGGCCGCCACGCAGGCGACGATGAGGGCGGCTCTCTGGTTCACAAGCAGAACTCGCTTCCCGCGTCAGCCACGACGTCGGCCGCCGGCCACACAGGAGACGCGGCCGCGCGCCAGGTGCCGCCCGGGGGACATGAAGGAGTTCGCTCCGAGCACGGAAATCGGCTCGAGCAACGGAGCAGTCGGGTTCGCCGTGGCTTCATCGATGCCCATCCTCAGCGCCAAGAGACAAGTCTTAGCCCGAGTCACCGGAAACGCACCAGGCCGTCTCGGAGAGAAAGGGCAGCTGCCGGGGGGCGCCCGATCGAAGGCGCCTGCCGTGCGGACCGCGGCCCGGTGGGCCGGGGCATCCGCGGGCGAGCGGCCCCGACCACCGGACCACGGCTGGCAGATCCCCCGCTGGGCCGGCGATGAGCCTATGCTCTGCAGCCAACATCCACGGTGGTTTCGGGCGGAGGGTGACGCCGAGATGTCTTTTGCGAGGCTGCGACCTGGAGTCGCCTGGGCCGCCGTGGTGACCGTGCTTCTCGTTGCCGGTGCCACCCTGCTCCTGACCCATCCCGCAGCCAAGCGGGCCCCGCGGAAGGCTGAGAGCTCGCCTGTCGTGCAGAGCAGTTCCCCTATGCCAACCCCAAGCCCGCAGCCCAGTCCCACCGCGACCGTGACCGCACGTCCGGCGCCGTCCGCGACCTCGACCCCGACGGCTCCAGCCACCGCCACCCCGCACATCATGGTGATCATGGAGGAGAACCAGGGGTACTCCGCCACGCTCGGATCCTGCGGGTCGGGATCGCCCGACCCCTACCTCTGCTCCCTGGCCAGCCAGTACGCCTCGGCCACCCAATGGTTCGGGGTAACGCATCCCTCGCAGCCGAACTACGTTGCCATCGCCTCGGGATCGACCCAGGGATGCACCTCCGACTCCTGCGTCGGAGCGGGGGGGTACACGACGACCGACCTGGGCGGCCAGCTCAGCTCGGCCCACATCCCCTGGACCGCTTACATGGAGGACATGCCCAGCCCCTGCTACACCGGCGATTCCTCCGGCAACTACGTTCTGAAGCACAACCCCTTCATCGGCTTCGAGGACAACCTGCAGCCCGGGGCTTGCCACATCCTGCCCTACCCGGGCGCCGCCGGTCTGGTGGCCGCCCTGGCCGCGAGCACGGCGCCGGACTTCGTCTGGATCACGCCGAATCTCAACGACGACATGCACGACGGGACGATCCAGCAGGCCGACCAGTGGCTGCAGGCCAACCTGCCCGGGGTGCTGGCTTCGTCCTGGTTCCGGGCCAACGGCACAGTCCTCATCACCATGGACGAGGGCACCGACAATTCCGGTTGCTGCGGCGGCGCCGCCGCCGGAGGCCAGGTGCCGATGGTGGTGATCAGCTCCAACGCTCGGGGGAAGGGGAACTTCGCCACCTCCGGGGACCACTACGGCACCCTCCGGACCATCGAGGGGGCCTTCGGGCTGTCCCTGCTGGGAGCCGCGGCCAACTCGGGCAACGGCGATCTGCGCTACCTGCTCGGGTGAAACACCGCGGCCCCGGGGCCGCCGTTCCCCAGGTGGAGACCGGGAGTGCCTTGGTCGACGTGGTGGGCTGCCGGCCGGTCAAGAGAGGCACCGGGCGGGTTGAGTCTGGGGTCTGGCCGGGCTCGTGGCCGGGCCCTGGCGCTCGCGGCCAAGGGGTCCCACCTGGCGCGCTGGCTGCTTTCCTGTGGCCACCTGCGGTAGATCTGGCTTCGGCCCCGCACCCCAGGCCCACCCCTCACTCGCACACCGCGCACGGCCCCCGCGCACCCGAGCGGCGGGATGGCAGCTGCGGGTGTTCCGGGACGGCCAATCCGCTCAGAGCCGGCGGGTGGGAGACGGGGGACTGGGGCGACTCGCTGGGGCGAACGCGGTAGGCGGGCGGGCTCGAAGGCCGCAGATCCCTGGGGCTGGACCACTTAGGCTGGCGCTGGTTGCGTCTCCCCCCAGAAAATTAAGGGACAGTTCAGGCCCCGCCGTTGAGTCGGCGTCCGCACGCTGAGCACGCCCCCGAACGTGCCCGTCGCCGAGGTCGGACTCCTTGGCACGTTCTGAGCCAAGGGTTCGACCCTGCCCACCACACCGCCCCTGACGGAGGTGGTTCCGCCGAGCCCTTTCGAGGACTCCAGACCGGACATGCTAACGTATGAGCATGTTTGACCGGCGATTGCAGGTCCTGATCGACGACGCGCGCTGGGATCGCCTGGAGCGTGAGGCAGCTCGCCGCGGAGTGGCGGTCGCCGTGCTGGTGCGCGAGGCGATCGACCAGCAGATTCCTCAGGATGCCGAGGAGCGGCGCTCCGCCCTGCAGGCGATTCTGGACGCGGAGCCGATGTCGGTGCCCGCGCCGGGGCTGCTTCGCGAAGAGCTGGACCAGGTCCGGGGCCGGGGGTGATCCTTCTCGACACCACCATCCTCGTCTATGCCGTAGGAGATGACCACCGGCTCCGGGACCCCTCGCGCGGACTTCTGGAGCTCATTCGCGACGGGACGGTGCGAGCCAGCACCACCATCGAGGTGATCCAGGAGTTCTGCGTTGTGAGGGCGCGGCGGAGACCACGGGCGGAGGCCGCGGCGAGGGCTCTCGAATACGCCAAAGGACTGGCGCCGCTGATCTTGGTGGACGACTCCCAGCTGCTCTTGGGACTGGAGCTCTTCGCGGATTTGGCCGCTCTCTCGCCTTTTGACGCAGTTCTCGCCGGCACCGCCCTCCACCGCGGCTTTGCCCTGGCCTCGGCCGATAGGGCCTTCGCCGAAGTTGGGGGGCTCTCCCACCTCGACCCCCAGTCAGAAGACTTCCTGGACGCGGCGCGGACGTTTGGATGAGGCCCGGCCCATCCGGAGATGCTCCAGCTTGGGGGCAGAGCCCTGGGTACGGGCAGTTGCGGCGGGTGGGCTCGGGCCGCGTGGACTGCGACTCCGGCGGGATCACCACCCGCCCACATGCCGGCGATGGGGAGAGCTGCCAGCCGTGGATCCAGCGGGTGTTGACGCGGTCCTGTAAGGAGAACGGTGCCGGCCACAAAGCGAGGGCCGAGTCTGTCCCGCTCTCAGGTCAACTGACGCGCGTCTCGGGTCCGCGTGAGGCTGTGGCCGTCGCCTCGAAGGCCACAGCCTAGGTGGCGCCGAGCTAAACCAGCATCTACACCTTCCGCGTGCCGTTCACCTCCGGCGCGTGGCAGGCGCGGGGCCAGGGCGCAGCGCTCCGCGGCGGCCTTGCACAAGGCCTACACCCAGGAGCTGGAGGACGGCAGCCCGGTGCACAATTTCCCCACCCTGCTGCGCTCGCTGGCCACCGCCTGCCGCAACCAGGTGCTGCCCAACGGACTGCCAGAGGGACTGCCCGAGGAGCCCGCCTTCGAGGGGGTCACCCAGCCCACCGAGCTGCAGTCCCGCGCCCTGGCCCTGGCCGGAGTCCGGCCCGAGAACGCGTAGCCATAACTCCGCCCCTCGAACTGAACTCAGCCGAACTCCCCTAACACCCCGAACTTCCGATTAGTAGAGCCGCGGTGAGGTCAAGCGGCGCGCCCCGCTGATCTCTCTGCTGAGCGCCAACGGACGATGGCCAGCCGCACTCCGCACGACAAGGTTGGCCCCGTGATTCCAGCCGTGGAATACCCAGCGTCGCGGATGACGCCGTTGCC
>DAHUYV010000132.1 GCA_027306885.1 Candidatus Dormiibacterota bacterium | reverse complement strand
GTTCACGTAGCCCTGCTCCAGCAGGCCGGCCATCTCCTCAGCGAAGCCGGGGTAGTCCTGCCCGATCTCGAAGGAGTACGGGATGAACCCGTCCGCCCGGTAGACCGGGATGGTCGGCTGCGCCAGGGTCGGGGTCTTGTCCGCGACCACCGAGGCCTCAGCGGTGTACTCGAACACGAGGCCGGTGGAGGTGACTCCCTTCCACTGGTCGGTGGTGATGGTCACGGTCTTGGCGATGCTCAGGATCGGCGCGTCGAGCGCGCCGCTGGTGAGCACGATGGTCGGGTCGATCAGCACCGGCACGCCGTAGCCGCCGGCGCTCATGGTCCCCTCGGATGCAGCCCGGCTCTCGAGCTGCTTGTAGGCCGAGGCCGCCGCCCGTTCCTCCGGGGTGAACAGGTGCTCCTCGCCCATGATCCCCTTCATGAACGCCCGGTGGTAGTCCTCGGACTCGGTGATCAGCGCCCGCTGGGCGATGTAGTCCGCGTCGAGGTTGGCGCTCTTGCCGGCGCGCAGCAGCCGCTGCATGTGCTGTTCCTGGCGGTTGGTCCAGGCGAGCCCCTTGGAGCGCGACTCCACCAGCTGGAGGGCCGCGTCGCGGCGCTCGTCCCGGCTCGAGGTGGCCAGGTTGAGCGAGAGCGGGTTGCCCCGGTTGATCTGGCCGGGCACGCCGCCCGCTCCAGGGGTAGAGCCGGACGCCGAGCTCTGGATCGCCGCCAGCCGGCGCTCCCGCTCCTCCAGCTCCTTGATCTGCCGATCGAGGCCCTCTGCCTCGTCGAGGGCCGCGACGAACCGCGTCTCCTCGTCGGGGCTCAGCGCCTCGGTCTTCTCCTTGAACCCACGGAGCTCACCCTTGAGCTCGTCGAAGTGGGTCCGCATCTCGATGAGGTTCATCTCAGATAGCTCCCAGTTTCAGGATGATCTCCGCCCTGCGGCGAAGCTGTGCTTGGCGCTCGGAGCTGGACTCAGTCTCAGGCCGACCGCTCGGGTCGTTCGATGCCACCGCTCCTCGGGATGCGGAGGCGGCTGCCAACATCTTCCGCACCACCCGCGGGCTCGACCTCTCGGCCAGCCCTGCCACGAAGGCCGGGTCGTGCAGCAGGTGCTCGATGAATTCGTCGGTGCCGGAGCGCACGCCCGCGGTGGCGGCGCCGGAAGCGGGGAAGGTGACGGGCCCGAACTCGAACACCCGGGCCTCGTTCACGCTGCGACGGGGGAGGGAGTCGGGATTGTCCCGAGTCGCCCTGGGCTTCATGTCCCAGTCGTCGTCGAGGACCTGGAAGCTCATCGAGGCTCCCAGCATCGACCCGGCCCTGCTGCCGTCCATCAGCCGGCCCTCCAGCAGCGGCAGGACCTGCTCCCGGTTGTAGTCGGTGTCCAGCAGCGGGACCTCGTAGTAGGCGCCCTCGCCGGTGCCGTCCAGCTCCCGGATGGGGCCCAGCGGCTTGTCCCCGATGGTCGGGTCGAAGCCGTGGTTGAAGAGCACCTTCATCTGCGAGCGGTGCTGGGTGATGGTGTTGTCGAAGGCACCCTTCCGCACCCGCTCCATGAAGTCGCCTTCCCACAGGCTGCTCACCCGGTACCAGACGTCGTACTTGCTGAAGTGCCCCGCCAGCACCGTCGCCGGCCCGTCCGGCGCCGCAGCGCGCAGCTCGAGCGACCCAGGCAGGAAGCTGGAGCGGATCGCCATGCCCAGCCGGTCGGCGGCCGAGTTGAGCTCCGGGGCTTCCTTGCCGGCGTCCTTGAGGTGGGCGGCCAGGTGCGCGTAGACGCCCTGGCGGTCGGCGGCCGGGATCGTGGTGCCGCCACGCCCGCCGTTCAGCACCCCGATGCCGGCCGAGCAGGCGGTCTCGTTGGCCGCGCCAACGGTGCCGGCAGAGCTGACCTCGTGGTGGATGAACTTGTAGGCCGTCTTGGTGTCCGGGTCGCCCTTGGGGTCGACCCAGGCGAAGGCCTTGCGGTAGCTGGCCTCGTCGTCGGCGGGGAGGTTCTTCTCAGCCTCGGGCCCGTCCCAGCTCCCGTTGTCGGTCGCGGTGTGGTGGATGGCGATCGCCGAGCGGAGCTCGGCCACGCTCACCCGGGCCCGACCCTCGGCCACCTTGACGTCGTCCCGGCCCTCCATCTTTGTCCCGCACTGGTCGCAGTAGGCCGAGTCGTCGTCGTTGAACCGCTGGCAGTGCGGGCACTGGACGTCCTCGTCGGACTCGCGCGAGTAGGGCTTCGGGTGGTAGTTCTCCTCACCGCCGACAGTGGCGCCGGTGAGCCTGAAGCCGCACTGGCCGCAGAACTCGGCGTCAGGGGAGTCGAACTTCTTGCACTCCGGGCACTGGACGGTCTCGTCCGCGGTGCGGTGGTAGGGCTTCGGCTGGTAGGCACTCATTCCTCTTCTCCGGGCTCATCGTCCTGGCCCATGGTTTCATCGGCTCCAAGGCCCTTCAGCTTCACTGGCGCCGGCAGCACGTTGACCTTCCCCGCCTCCGCGCCTTCCTCGGTGATCGGCAGCAGCTGCACGGAGACCAGGCCGGTGTGCTCGAGCACGGACCAGTCGCCGGACATGACCGCCTGCTTCACGGTGGCCGGCTCCCAGCCGGAGTTGATCAGCGACATCATGGTGGCCGCGTCCGCCTGCCTCACCTGCGCCGAGT
The DNA here is from genome assembly GCA_027306885.1 of Candidatus Dormiibacterota bacterium. Classification (GTDB taxonomy): domain Bacteria; phylum Chloroflexota; class Dormibacteria; order Aeolococcales; family Bog-877; genus JAJYXT01. The sequence continues at coordinate 1,396 of DAHUYV010000132.1, read as the reverse complement.
CGAGCGCCGCGGCCTTCATGAAGGGGACGTCGCGGTCGTCGTACCAGAGGCGCGCTCCTGGCGGCGCCGGCACGAGGGTTTGCAGGGCGCCACAGGCGCTGCCCCAGTTCGGCCGGATGATCCGGTCCGCGAAGTTGCGCTGAGCCGATGCAAAGTTGCCGGCGTTGAGCGCCGAGCCCTTGAGCCCCTCCGAGATCCCCAGCAGTGACGGCGGCACGCCCGCGGCCGCTGTGATCCGGGTCTCGCCCTGGGACTGCACCGCCTCCATCGCCACGTCCTGGAAGTTGCTTCCGACCACCTTCACGTCGACGCCGGCGCCCACGTAGAGCGTCTTGAACCCGGCCTGGGGCCCGGTGTGCCGACCCTCCATCTGGTCCACGAACTTCTTCATGGCGTCCTTGCCGATCGGGTCGGTGAACTGGACCACCAGGTTCGGAGTCGCCGCGTTCGCCAGGAAGGCGTGCTTGAAGTCGCTGAGGTCCATGTCGGCGATCACGTCCGGCAGGAGCGACCCCAGCCAGGAGAGGCCGCGGAACTCGTGCTGCGGATCCGGCATGGGCGCGTAGTGCGCCACCTCGGACGGCTCGAAGGTCGCCACCGTGTGGTGCCGCTTGTCCTCGACCAGGTAGCCGAGCAGCTGGCGCCCGTACCCGAGCCCGGTGACCGTGTCCTCGACGTCGCCGGTGAGGATCCGCACCGATGGCGGGTCCAGCCTGGTCAGCCCCTGCGGCGACTTCACCCAGTAGGAGTTGCCGAAGAGGCTGGCGTCGACTTCCATCCGCGAGAGCAGATCGGCGGTCGACGCCTGCGCCCAGGGCTGCTCGAGGAGCGACAGCGCCGGCGTCCCGAACAGGACCCCCGGCTTGCCGGCCGCCCACCGCTGGAAGGCGAACCGCACCTGGCTGAACACCAGCTGCCGGGCCATGATGCAGGCCGCCACGATGGCATCGCGCTGAGCCATCAGCGCGGTCATCTCGACGATGTTGCCGCCCGGGATGACGTACTGGACGCCGTTGTAGCCGAACTGCTCCCACAGGCGCAGGTAGTCCGGCATCGAGAGGCCGGCCTGATCCATGCGCTGCTCGGCGCGTCGCTGAGGGAGCAGTTTGGCGAGCACTATCCGGCACCTCGCTCCAGGGAGAGTCCGATGAGAAGCAAGCCGACGCCGAGGGCCACCAGGCCGATCCAGGGATGGACGAGCCACAGCCCCCCGGCGATGCTCAGCACCCCCAGCGCCTGTAGGCCATCGGCGCCGTGTGCTCTGAGCTGCTTGATCTGACTACCCCGTGAAGGCCCACACGGTGGCCGCCTGCATCGCCCGGTCATGGGCCATGGTCAGCGCCACCAGCGGGGAGATGTCAGCCGCGCCAGAGCGCGACCAGGTCCAGGTGTCCAG
>DAHUYV010000106.1 GCA_027306885.1 Candidatus Dormiibacterota bacterium | reverse complement strand
CGCAGGCCCTCAGATGCGTGGGTGTTCATACCGGCGGCGATCATCGGGGCATGGTACGGCCTTCGCAGCCACTTGTAACAGTATCGTGCTTTCCGTCGGCGTCCGTTCCGCCGAGCAGGGCCCGTGGCCGGCGCCGCCGGCGCTCCTCGCCGAGGGGCATGCTCGCCCGCCCGGTCGGGTGAGCCGGTCGGTTTGGTGGCACTTGAGGGTGGGCGCGCCGTGGAGGTGGGGGGTGGCCCGGGCGCGGGCCAACGTGGACGGCGCCCGCCGCTGGGCCGGGCTTCTGGCCGACCACGATTCCGCCGGTCGGAGGCCATCGATAAGGCGAGGGAGCTGATCGCTGTGGTGCAAGGCGAGGGACGAGCGCCGCCCGCCGAAGGTCTCGAGCAAGACCAGGTGGCCAACCTTCCTTGCCGCGTCTACCGGGAGCCCGGCGGCCTCGGCCCTCCGGTCGATGCCGTCGCCAGCGGGGACCGATTCGCCCAGTGGGACAAGCGCCTCTGGGAGCAGGAGCTGACAGCCGGGCTGAGGATGCGGCGCCTCGGGGTGGATGCCCACCGCATCGCCGGTGCCCATGACCTGCCGCTGATGCTGAGCGGGGGCGGAGCCCGGCAGTGGAGATGACCGATGGCGCCTCCGAGTCCACCCGCAACTTCCGGGAGGGCGTCGAACTCCACCGCCACCTGGCCCGGGCCATGGGGCGGTGGGTGCTGGAGGACTAAAAGGGCCCGAGGAGAGAACCGGCGGAAGGGACCGGTGGGGGAGCCTCACGTCTGCGTCCCCGAGTCGCCTTTCGTCGCGCCGGGCTCCCGCGCTGGCCGGGGACACCGGGTCGCCGACCCTGCTCCGGACTGCCTCCCCCAGCCTCCAGCTGATTCAGCACCAGTACTCGCCCCTGGTAACCCAGGCTCAACGTGATCCTGTCCTTCATGAGCGGACAGAGTCGCTGAACTCCATCAGTCCGAGGCCACGTCCTTGACCGGAGATGATCGGCGAACATACGATCCATGGGCGGGGAAGGTCGTGCGGCGTCTGGAGGAAAGCCTTGACCAAGGTGCTGTTCGTCTGCCTGCACAATGCCGGCCGTTCCCAGATGAGCCGGGCCCTGTTTCAGCGGGCCGCCGGTGATCGCCATGAGGCCCGCTCGGCGGGCACCCAACCCGCCACGACCCTGCATCCAGAGGTGGTGACCGCCATGGGGGAGCTGGGCTTCGACTTGGCGGCCGAGCGGCCGCGACTGCTCACCTCAGACCTGGCCGAGTGGGCGGAGGTGGTGGTGACCATGGGCTGCGGGGACCAGTGTCCGTACATCCCGGGCCGGCAGTACCGCGACTGGGAACTCCCCGACCCGGCCGGCCGGCCGCTGGACGAGGTGCGGGCAGTTCGCGACGAGATCTCGCGCCGAGTGGAGGCCCTGGTCGCCGAGCTGGGCGGAGATGGAGCCCGAGCCTCCGGGGGCAGAGCACCCGGCGTCCTTGGGCTCGTGCTTCGGGGCGCGGCCACGGGAGACCGCACCTCCTTCGGTCCGGACCCTGGCGGGAAGGGAGGGATTCGAACCCTCGGACGAGGTTAACCCCCGTCACCCGCTTAGCAGGCGGGCGCTTTCGGCCACTCAGCCACCTCCCCATCTGGGGTCAGTGGTCGAGTATATGCGGGCGCCCCAGGGGTCGAGCCGAAGCGTCGGCTCGCCGCGTCCCGGTCAGCCGAGCCCCAGCTCCGCCGCGATCGGCGTGAGCGCCGACACCACCAGGGCTACCAGGTCCTCGATGGGAACGCCGAGCTCGCCGGTTCCCTGAGCGATGTCCTCCCGGCTCACGCTGCGCGCGAAGGACTTGTCCTTCAGCTTCTTGGCCACCGAAGAGGTCTTGACCGCGGACACGGCCCTTCCGGGCTGGACCATCGCGACCGCCATCACGAAGCCGGTCAGCTCGTCGAGGGCGAACAGCCAGCGGGCCATGTCCGTCTCTCTTGGAACCCCGCTGAAGTTGGCGTGGCCCTGGATGGCCAGGACGACCTCGTCGGGGTATCCCGCCGCCTCCAACACCGTGCGGCCCCAGAAGGGATGCTCGTCCGGGTGAGCCTCGTAGTCGAAGTCGTGGAGCAGTCCGGAGAGACCCCAGAGCTCCTGGTCGGCGCCGACACGGAGGGCGGCCGCGCGCATGACCGCTTCCACCGCCAGGCCGTGCCGGCGCAGGCTGTCGGTCTGGGTGTGCTGGTGGAGGGTCTGCAGGGCGTGGGCGCGGTCGGGCACCCCAAGATCCTGGCAGACCGGACCGCCCCGCCACAAGTGAAGCCGGCACCGGCGGCTCTGGCACAGGCCGGCGCCGGGCCAATCGGCCGGCTCGGTGGCTGCTAACCTCGCCCCATGGCAGGCGAGCAGGGGACGGGCCGGGCCTTCGCCGACATCATGCGGCTGGCCGAGCAGGTGGAACCCGGCCAGCCCGGCTGGACCCGCCGGGTCTTCAGTCCGGAGTACCGCAGCTCGAGAGCGCTGGTCGCCGAGCTGATGGGGGGTGCCGGGCTCACGGTCACCCAGGACGCCGCCGGCAACCTGATCGGCAAGCTTCCCAGCGACCGTCCTGAGGCGCCGGCCCTGGTCCTCGGTTCCCACACCGACACGGTCCTTGGCGGTGGGCGGTTTGACGGGATGGCCGGGGTGGCCGCCGCCATCGAGGTGGCTCGGCGCCTGCGTGAGCGCGGGCAGCCCCTGGCCCGACCGCTCTGGGTGGTGGACTTCCTCGGGGAGGAGCCCAACGCCTTTGGCATCAGCTGCGTCGGTAGCCGGGCCGTCGCAGGCGCCCTCACCCGAGAGCACCTGGGGCTGGAGGGCCCCGACGGCCGAACCCTGGCCGATGCGCTCGGCGAGCACGGCGCCGATCCGGAGAGGATTGCGGAGGCGCGGTGGGCCAGCGGCGTCGTCGGGTCGTACCTTGAGCTCCACGTCGAGCAGGGCCCCCGCCTGGAGCGGGCGGGAGTCGGGCTGGGCGTGGTGACCGCCATCGCTGGCATCCATCGAGCGGAGATCCGCCTGGTTGGACGTGCCGACCACGCCGGCACCACCCCCATGGGGCAGAGGCGGGACGCCCTGCTGGCCGCCGCCGAGGTGTGCCTGGCGCTGGAGGCGATCGGCAGCCGCGACGAATCGGGGGTGGCCACCGTCGGGCACCTGGTCCTGGAGCCCAACTCCGCCAACGTCGTGCCGGAGCTGGTCACCCTGGTGGCCGAGTACCGCAGCAGCGATCCGAACTGGCTGACGGAGTCGGACCGTCAGCTGGTGGAGATGATCTCGGAAGCACCATCGCGCCGGGGGGTCCAGGGAGCGATGTCGTGGCTATCGCAGGAGCCGCCGACCGCCTGCTCCGCGGACCTGATGCGCCTGCTCACCCGAGCCGTCGGGCAGCTGGGGGAGGAGCCCCTGGCGCTGTCCTCGGGGGCCGGCCACGACGCGGTCCAGATCGCCAGCCTCTGCCCGGTCGGCATGCTGTTCGTCCCATCCCGGGATGGGCGCAGCCACTGCCCCGAGGAGTGGACCGAGCCGGACCAGGTGGAGTTGGGGGTACGGGCGCTGGAGGCGGCTGCCCTGGAGCTTCTCTCCGGTGGGCCCAACGGCGAGTGGGCCTAGCCGCCGACCCGGTGCGGCGGAGCTCAGGTCTCGGGCCGGTCCGGCGGTGCTCCCACCACCTGAAACAGCTGGTGGCTGCCGGATTCCAGCATCCATTGCAACGCCTCCCCGGTGACCGCCCCGGCCATGGCGAAGCGCTCCAAGAGCAGCGGCTGGTCTGGGCCGAAATCGGCCGGCCCCACTGGCTCCACCCGGCCCTCGAAGATCTCCCCGCCCGCCCGCAGACGCACCCAGGGGTCCTTGGCCCACCGCCTGGCCTTCAGGCTGAAGCTCGGGGTGAGCAGGTAGATCCGACCCGAATCGGCGAGCGCGAACCACATCCTCACCTTGCCCTCTCCCCCCGGGTCGCGGGAGCTCACTACCACCGTCTGGCGCTTCCGCAGGGAGCCAAGGAACGAAGGGGTGGGTGATCCCGCTGTCGGCAAGCTACGCCCTCTTGGTGACGAAGACGTCGGCGAGGTAGGGGAGCTCGGCCCGTGGCACGGCGTCCCCGATGATCTCCGACCAGAGGCTCAGGAGTCGCCGGCGCAGGCGGAGCTGGTCCGGAGGCGGAAGGACCGCGATGAAACTGATCGAAAGCACCCGATCCACCAACCGCTGCGGGCTCATCTCCACCGGGTTGGGGAACCGGGCCAGCTCCAGCGGGCCGAACAGGCCGGACCCCTCCAGGACCGGCCGCCAGTGGTCGCCCTCATGGGTCGGCTCGTTCGACCGAAGGGGCTCGACCAGGTCGCCGACCGCGGCCCAGATCGGGTGCGAGCGATCGCGCCGGTTCCAGATCAAAGCCAGCCAGCCCTCAACTCGGAGGAGGCGATGGATCTCCCCGACAGCCTCCCGGTTGGCGAACCAGTGAAAGGCCTGGGCGGCGACGACCAGGTCGGCGCTGGCAGCGGGGAGGCCAGTCCGCTCCGCCATCGCCGCCACCACCGTCACGCCGGCCAGCCGTTGGCGCAGCTCCTCCGCCATCGCTCGCAATGGCTCGACGGCGGTCACGGTGGCGCCGGTGCTCGTCAGCTCCTGGGTGAACTTTCCGGTGCCGGCGCCGAGCTCGACCACGTCGGTGCCCGGCCCGATCCCGACCCGCTGGCGCAGCCAGCCAAGCAGCTCATGGGGGTACCCGGGCCGGCTGCTCTGATACCGCTTCGCGGCGCTGGCGAAGCCTTTTTCAGCGTTCGGGTGCATCGACATGCCGAACATCCTAGGCGGCGCGGGCCGTCGAGTACGATGCGGCGATGGAGGTTGTCGACTTCGACGGTTCCCACCTCGAAGCGGTGATCGAGCTGTGCTCGAGGGAGGGTTGGCCCACCCTCCCGGCGGATCGGGCCCGGGCCCTGCGCATCCTCACCGCTCCGGGGTCCAAGGCGGTTGTGGCGGTGGGGGATGAGGGGGTGATGGGGTTCTGCCAGGTCCTCTCGGATGGAGAGGTGCAGGCGTACTGCTCCCTGCTCCTGGTGCGGCCGGAGAGCCGCGGTCGCGGGCTGGGACGGCAGCTGCTGTTCGAAGCCGTGCGCCGCGCCGGCGGCTCCCGGGTCGATCTGCTGGCGGAGGAGGGTGCGGTGCCCTTCTACCGCGCCTTGCCCAGCCGCGAGTGGGTCGGTTTTCGGGTGTACCCAGCCGGCTGAGGCCGGAGTTGCTGCTGGCGACCCCGAGCGGATTCGAACCGCCGATCTCCACCTTGACAGGGTGGCGTGTTAGGCCAGCTACACCACGGGGCCCGGCGGCACGCCAGCGCTCTTGGGGCTGGCGCGCGCGCCCCCTTGGGGGCCTGGCGATTATACGTCCCGGCCCAGCTGGCACCAAGTGGGCAGTTGCTTCCCCCGCTAAGATGGCAGCCAGCCCCGGGGGCGGTCCAAGGGAGGCTCATTCCAGTTTGAAAGTCGCGGTTTTCGTCAAGCAGATTCCCGATCCCTCGGGCGCCGGCCGTCTCGACCCCGGGACTCACTACCTGGTGCGGGAGGGAGTCGAGGTGGTGCTGGACCCCGGCGACGCGTACGGGGTGGAAGCCGCCCTGCAGGTCGCCGAGGCCGCCGGCGGGGAGGTGGTAGCCATCACCATGGGCGGCGAGCGGGCCGGCGAGGTCCTGCGCAAGGCGATGGCCATGGGAGCCGCGTCGGCCATTCACGTCTTCGATGAGCGCCTGCGCGGCTCCGACGCGCTGGCCACCGCCAAGGTCCTGGCGGCCGCGGTGCGCCGGGCGGCGCCTGACCTGGTCGTGGCCTGCACCGAGTCGACCGACGGGTACACCGGCACCGTGCCGGCGGCGGTCGCCGAGCTGTTGGGGTGGCCGTCGCTCACGTTCGCCAAACATCTGGAGGTGGACGGCGAGCGGGTCCAGATCCAACGGCAGACCCCAGCCGGGCACGACCTGGTGGAGGCCGGTCTGCCCGCGGTGGTCACCGTGACCGGGGGCATAAACGAGCCTCGCTACCCCAGCCTGAAGGGCATCATGGGGGCCAAGAGTCGGCCCCTGGAGCAGCTCGGACTGGAGGAGCTCGGCCTCGACCCCAAGGATGTGGGCGCGGCGGGGGCTCGCCAGGTGATCGTCGAGGTCTCCCCGGCTCCCCAGCGTCAGGGCGGAGAGGTGATCGATGACGACGGGACGGCCGCGGCCAGGATCGCGGACTACCTGGCTGAACTGAAGATCATCTGAGATGGCGCTGATCCTGGTGGTCGCGGAGATGGCTGGCGAGGAGCCGACGCCACTCACGCTCGAGCTAGTCAGCCAGGCGACCGAGCTGGCGGAGGAGGTCGCGGTGGCGGTGCTGGACCCGGCCGCCGACGCCTCAGTGCCAATCCTGGGGCGGCACGGGGCCACTCGTGCCTTCGTCGGCCGGGAGCAGGCATACCGGAACCATCTCGGCCAACCGGCGGCGGCCGTGCTGGCCGAGCTGGTGGCCAGGCTCCAGCCCTCCCTGGTGCTCTTCGGCGGGACTCAGGACGGGCGAGACCTCTGCGCCCGGGCCAGCGCCCGGCTCGGGCTGACCGTGGTCGCCAACGTCGTCGGCCTGGCGCGGGACGGGGATGGGTACACGGCCCAGAGCTCGATCTTCGGAGCGACGGTGAACGTGGCGACCCGGCTGCTGCCACCCTCACCCTGCGTCCTGGTCCGGCCCAAGTCGTTCGTGGCGCAAGAGCGGGCGGGCGGGCCCCCCTCCGTCGAGGAGCTCGAGCTTCCCTCCGACGCCCCTTTGGGGGCCCGGCGACTGGAGTCGGTGGTGGCGCCCAGCAGCGGCCCACAGCTGGAGGAGGCCCGGGTGGTGGTCAGCGGCGGCCGCGGGATGCAGGAGGCTGCCAACTTCGAGGTGCTGGAGCACCTGGCCCGCCAGCTGGGAGGCGCGGTGGGCGCCAGCCGTGCCGTCGTGGACGCCGGCTGGGTCCCCTACTCCCTGCAGGTCGGGCAGACCGGGAAGACCGTCAAGCCGGACGTCTACATCGCCTGCGGCATCAGCGGCGCCATGCAGCACCTGGTGGGGATGAAGGGCAGCAATCACATCGTGGCCATCAACAAGGACCGGGACGCCCCCATCTTCAAGCTGAGCGACCTCGGCGTGGTGGGCGATGTCCTCAAGGTGGTTCCGGCGCTGATCGACGAGCTGCGCTCCCGCGGCTCCCGATGATCCGCCCCGGACCCCAGCAGGGCTAGGCGGGTTGGCAGCCGTGGGCTTCGCGCTGCGGGCGCCCGACGGGGCCAGCGTGACCCTGGAGCGCTTTCCGATCCTGGTCGGCCGGGTGACGCCCGGCGGCCCGATCCCCGACGTGGACCTCAGCCATCTCGATCCCAATGAGGCGGTCGACAGCCACCACTGCGAGCTGAACCTGGAGGAGGACGGCGTTGAGGTCCACGACCTGGGGGGGATCAGCGGCACCTGGGTCGACGGCCGGCGGTTGCCCCCCGGGGGACGGGCCCTGCTGCGTCTCGGCGGAACCCTGCGGGTGGCCGGCGTCACCCTCAGCCTGGGGCCCTCCTCGGCTCGTCGCCCCTCGGTGAGCGCGCCTCCGCCGCCCGGCCCCCCCTTCGGCGGTTGGGGAACGACCGACGCGTCGCGGCCGGCGCCGCCGCCACCTTCGGCCATCCCCACCGCCCCGGCCCCGGCCCCCGCGTCCTCGGGGGACGATCTCTCCGGCGCTCCCCCGCTGGCGCGGCCCGAACTTGAGCGGGGAGCGGAGGCGGTCCGTTTGGAGCCGGGCTTCCAGCTCCGGGCGCTGCGCCACGGCCGATGGGAGTCGGTGGGCGAGGTCCTCTCCGAGGGTGTCGTCGATGACGCCCTGCGCACCGTCCGCCGGGTGCTCGATCTGACGGAGGACGCGGCCAGCGGCGGTGGGGCCGCCGGTGACCTGTCGATCGACTTCGTGGCCCCGCCGCTCACCGGGCATGCTTTTCTGCAACTTCGGCTCGACCGCTGGGAGCCGCCGCCGGCGGGGGCGATCGCCCAGGCCGCGGCGATCGTCGATGGCGGCGGCACGGTGCTGCTCGGGGGCCGCTCACCGCGACGGCTGGCAGTCGCGCTCGCCGCCCACCTGGATCCACGAGGTCGTCGGCCCCGGGTGTTGGACTGGGCGGAGCCACGGGTACCGGGGCCGGAGGGCTGGCCGCAGATGCGCCTGGACGTGCCGGGGTCACGGCAGGCCGCTCTCGAGGGGGACCCTCTGTTGGTGATCGAGGCGCCTACCGGGGAGCTGGGCCCGATCCTGCGGGCCCTGCCCCGCGTCGCCGGCGGCACGGCCCTCGGCATCCGCTCGGCGTCGGCCCCCGCCGCCCTTGTCGGCTTGGTGGCCGCCCTGACCTCCGACCCCGCGACATCGGCCGCGTGGGTGGCGGCGACCATCGACGCGGTCCTGATCGAGCGGTCCGGAGACTGGGAGCTGGGCCGTCCGCTCTTCGCGGGCGGGCGCTGGAGCCTCGGTCCGCTGGACGGGGAGCCTTGAGTCTGAGCTCGCATCTGCCCGCGCCCACCTCCGGTCCCTCGGTCGCCAGCTACCTGGCCCTGGCTGTCGTCGTGGCCCTGATCCTCCTGGTGGTCCTGTTCTCCCTCAGCCCCGGGCTCGGGCTCCACCTTGGTCCACTGCGCCAGACGGTGGGCCTCCGCCCCGGCTGAGTCGCCGCGCAACCGCGCACAATTGCAGCCATGCCGGTGCTCCTGCTGAACGCCTCACTGCAGCCCCTGAACGTGATCAGCCGCCGGCGGCTGGTGGTGCTGCTGACCAAGGAGCGTGTCGCCTTCCTCGACGAGGGAGTCCGGCGCCAGGTGGAAGCTGAGCTGGCCCAACGGCGCTTGGGCGATGGCGTGATCGTGGTCCGGTTGCTCCGCAACATCACGATCCCCCGACGGATGCTCCGGCCCAGCCGGCGCAACCTGCTGCTCCGCGACGATCACACCTGCCAGTACTGCGGGGTGCGGGGCCAGGGCCCCGAACTGACGATCGACCACGTGATCCCGGTCTCCCGCGGTGGAGCGTCGTCCTCCTGGGAGAACCAGGTGGTGGCCTGCCGGCGCTGCAACGGGCGCAAGGCCGACCGGCTGCCTGCGGAGGTCAACCTCCGCCTGGCGCGGGCCCCGTACCCGGTGGCGCACGAGTACGCGCACCTGCTCCTGCTCCGGCACCCTGAGGTCCGGACGGCATACGAGGACCTCTTGCGTTCGGCGCTGACCCCAGCCGCGCGCGCCAGGGGGGTGAGCATCCCCTTCCAGATCAGCGCCGCCCTGGGCTGACCGCCGGGCGGGTCCTCAGTCCAGGGACTGTGGCAGGTGCCGAGGGGGCCGCTTGAGGAGCCTCGAGGTCGCCAGGCCAGAGCCGCTCAGACGGTCGACGATCTCGGTGGCCACGGCGAGGGAACGATGGCGGCCTCCGGTGCAGCCCACCGCCACCCGCACCACCGAGCGGCGCTGGCCCTGGTAGAGGGGCAGCAGAACGGCCAGGGCCTCCACGAATCCAGCCACCATCTGTTCCGCCCCCACCTGCTCCATCACGTATCGGCGCACGTCGGGGTCGTCGCCCCGCCGCTCCCGCATGCCCGGAATCCAGTACGGGCTGTCGAGGAAGCGGGTGTCCAGGACCCAGTCGGCCTCCGGCGGGAGGCCGTCCCGAAAGGCGAAGTTGAAGCAGTCAACCCGCACCTGCTCTCGGTCGCGCCAGTCATCCAGGAGCTGACGCAGATAGGCAGCTGACGACGAGTCCAGGCCCAGCAGGTGACGGTGAGGCTGGCGCACCGGCGCCCGCAGCTCGGGGCCGACCGGGGAGCCGACCTCGACCAGCCAGTACCGGATGCTGGAGGCGTCCAGCTGGGGGAACCAATCCTGATGCCAGCTCTCGGAGACCACGAGCGCCAGGTCGGGTTCCGGGCGCTCCTCGAGTTGCTCCAAGGGATCCCCCTCGGCGTCGAGGACGGCGAACCCCGCCTTGCGAGTCAGGGCCTCCAGCTCGGGACGCAGCCGTTCCTCGGTCAAGATCGCGACGAACGACATGTTCCACCCCGCGTGCACGGCTGTCCGACCCGTTGGCGACCTCCCTTCGCCAGCGAGCGTCCGGAGACCCATTGTGCCAGATGCTCCAACGGGTGGCGCCATCGCTCTGCCGGATCGGCTCCGGAGGGCTCAGCCGATTGGCACCGAGCCGGCCGGGTGGGAAGGTGCTCGTCTACGAGACGGCTGGACCAATTCAGGTGGGTTTCGGCGGGCGGCTCGCCACGGCCCTGGACCTGCCGTGGCGGTCGTCGCCGAGGGCTGATGCCCGCTCCTCGGGGCCCGGCCCGGTCTGGTCGGCCCGGTGGGACTCGAACCCACGACCTGAGCTTTATAAGAGCCCCGCTCTCACCAGCTGAGCTACGGGCCGCCAGCGCCAAGGATACGAGCGGCCGGAGAACCTCGTGGTCGATGAGCCCCTCCTCCACCGCGCAGCCGTCCGGCTCCCGGCTGATGCCGCCGGCGCGGGCGGGCGCCGGAGCTCACAGGACCAGGTTCACCTGCTTGTCGGGCACCACCACGACTCGCGTCACCGGGCGGCCGTCGAGGTAGTTGGCCACCTTGTGAGACGCCCTCGCCAGCCGCTCCAACTCCTGGTTCGAGGTTCCGCGCGGCACCATGAGCTGGTCACGCTTCTTCCCGTCCACGGACACCACCACCACCGACCGCTCCTCGGAGAGCAGTTCGGGGTCGGCCTCGGGCCAGCGCTGCTGGTGCACGGAGTAGGGCATCCCGAGCCGCTCCCAGAGCTCCTCGGCGGCGTGCGGGCAGTACGGGGTGAGCAGCAGCGCCAGCGTCTCCAGCGCGGCCCGGGGCACGTTCCCCTGGTGGTCCCGCAGCCGCTTGGAGAACTTCATCAGCTCGGCGATGGCGGTGTTGTACTTCAGCTCCGGGGTGTCCTGGGTGACCTTCTGGATGCAGTGGTGCCGGGCCCGCGCCAGCTCTCTGGGCTCGGGCTCGTCCGCGACCCGCCCGAGCAGCCGGAACAGCTGCACCAGGAATCGGTAGGGGCCGTTGATGCCGGTGTCGCGGAAGTCGCCCCCCTCGGCGTACGGCCCCATCGCCAGGAGATAGAGTCGGAAGGCGTCCGCCCCGTAGCCGTCGATGTACTTGTCGGGGACGACCACGTTGCCCCTCGACTTGGACATCTTCGCCCCGTCCTTGACGATCATCCCGTGGGCCCGGAAGCGGGTGAAGGGTTCCTCAAAGTCCAGGTAACCCAGGTCGTGGAGGGCCATGGCGACAAAGCGCGAGTACAGAAGGTGCAGGACGGCGTGCTCGTTGCCGCCGATGTAGGTGTCCACCGGCAACCACTTGCGGGTCAGCTCGGGGTCGAAGGCGATGTCCTGGCGATGCGTCGAGGGGTACCTAAGGTGGTACCAGGAGCTGTCGAGGAACGTGTCCGAGACGTCGGTCTCCCGCTTGGCGGGGCCGCCACACCGGGGGCAGGTGGTGTTGTAGAAATCGGGGTCGCGGCTGAGGGGGGACTCCCCGGTTCCCAGGGGCCGGAAGTCGGCGATGTTGGGCAGCAGCACCGGCAGCTGCTCCTCCGGCACCGGGACGGCTCCGTCCACCGGGCAATGGACCGCAGGGATCGGCGGCCCCCAATAGCGCTGGCGGGAGATCCCCCAGTCGCGCAGCCGGTAGGTGACCTTGGGACGCCCCAGGCCCCGCTCCGAGATGGCGGCCACGATCACCTCCCGCGCCGGGTCGGGAGCGGCCAGGCCGTCGAAGTCGCCGCTGTTCACCAGGGTGCCGTGCCCCGTATGGGGCCCCGGGGCCCCGCCGCCGGCCACGACCTCGACGACCGGGAGGCCGTGGGCCAGGGCGAAGGCGTGATCCCGACTGTCATGGGCGGGAACCGCCATGATGGCCCCCTCGCCGTACCCGGAAACCACGTACTCGGCGGCGTATATCGGGAGCTTTGCGCCGGAGAGCGGGTGTCGGGCATGCCGGCCGAGCGATACCCCGCTGGTGGTCCCCTCCGACTCCCGCACCCCGGCGATCCGCCGTCGGGCGGCCTCGGCGACGTAGTTGGCCACCTCCTCACGGCGCTCAGGACTGGCCAGCTCCATGGTGCGGGGATGGTCGGGTGCGACCACCATGAAGGTGGCTCCGAAAACGGTGTCGGCCCGGGTGGTGAAGACCCGCAGCGGTTCCGCCCCATCAACGGGGAAGTCAAGCAGCGCACCCTCGCTCCGGCCGATCCAATGCCGCTGGAGCAGCTTGGTGCTCTCCGACCAGTCCAAGGTCTCGAGGTGACCCAGGAGGCGCTCGGCATAGGCGGAGGTGCGCAGGAACCACTGCTCCAGCTCCCGCTCCACCACCTCGGTGCCGCAGCGCTCGCAGGTCCCGTCCGCCATCACTTGCTCGTCGGCGAGGACGGTGAGGTCGCGCGGGCACCACTTGACGTTGCGCCGGGCGCGGTAGGCGAGGCCGCCCTTCCAGAGCGTGAGGAACAGCCACTGGGTCCAGCGGTAGTAGGCGGGATCGGTGGTCTCGACGGTTCGGCTCCAGTCGAACTGGGCGCCCAGACGCCGCAGCTGGGCCCGGAAGTTGCGGATGTTGGCGGCCACCAACTCGAGCGGATGGCGGTCCACCTGGAGGGCGAAGTTCTCACTGTGGATGCCGAAGGCGTCGAAGCCGATGGGCTCGAAGACGTCCAGCCCCTGCATCCGCTGGAACCGGCCGTGGGCGTCGGCCCCGGAGAAGGCGTACATGTTGCCCACATGCAGCCCCTCCGCCGAGGGGTAGGGGAACATCATGAGGTTGTAGTAGGGCCGCGCGGCGGCGCCGAGATCGAGGCGATTTAGACCGCTCTCCTCCCAGCGCCTCTGCCACTTGGCCTCGATCGCCTGATGGTCATATTCGAGCGGCATGGGCGGCAGTTGATGATACTGGCGCAGGCCGCTCTCAGATCGGTCCCATATACTCCGCCGGATGGTGCCGCGCAGCAATCTTGGCGGGGTGGAGAGCAGTGCCACCAAGGGGAAGAGCGTCGCGCCAGCTGCCCCGCAGGCCAAGGAGGCTCCCCACAAGACCAGGGTCCGGGCTCGGGTCGGCAGGCGCCAGCGCCGGCCACTCATCCTGAGGCGCCCCGGAACGGTGGGGCTGATCCTTTTCGCGGTCGCCGCCCTTGGCGTCCTGGCCATCGGCCTCCTGGCCGCCGCTCTGACGATCTTCGCTCCAGTGCATCCCGCGGGGCGGAACCGCGCCGCCGCCTCCACCCCCACCCCGGCCAGCTCCGGCCTTGTCGGCAGGCCGATCGACGGGACCCTGGTGGCGGTCTCCGTGTCCAGCAGCCTGATCGCGGTTCAGCCGGCCTCGGGAAACCCGGTGGAGGCGACCGTGACCTCCACCTCCAAGATCACCAGGGCGGGAGCCACCGTCCCCCTGGCGAGCCTCATCCCCGGTGAGGCCGTGGTGGTCACCTTCGCCGCTGGTCCCGGGGGCACCCTGGTGGTCACTCAGCTTCAGGACATCATCTCCCTGCCCACCAACACCCCCAGCCCCACCTTCACGCCCCAGCCGACCTTCACGCCCACTCCAACATCCGAGCCCTCTCCCACCCCGACCGCGCCGGGGCCACCTTCCACTCCCCCCTGAGGGGGCAGGACTCAGTCGCTCGGGACTGACTGCGGGATGGCGATGCCGCGGCGGGCCAGCACCCGAAGGGGAGACCCCTGCGCCACCTTGAGGACCTCTTCCAGGTCCAGCCCGCTGCCCTGGAGGAGCTGCCGGGAGCGCTCCACGGTCAGCAGCGCCTCCGGGCGGTGGGCGTCAGAGTCCAGGACGAGGGAGACACCCAGCCGCAGCGCCACCTTGGCCACGTGGCCGTTGGTGAGGCCGTGGAGTCCAGCCGCGCTGATCTCCAGGTGGATGCCGTTCTCCCGGGCCGCCTCGGCGGCCTGATCCGAGATCAGCCCCGGGTGCCCCAGGATGTCGACATCCGGGCAGCGGGCGGCGGCGAGGTTGAGGCCAGGCTGGGGAAAGTCTCCGAGCGTCTCCCCATGGACCACCACCAGCCGGGCTCCGAGGGAACGAGCCCGAGCCGCCACCACCGCGACCCGGTCGGGAGGCACCCGGGTGACCTCCACCGCGGGGACGGCGGGAAGTCCCAGCTCACTCTCGACCATGCGGCAGGCCTCGACGATCTGCGGGACGCGCCGCTCCACGCTGGCCTCGTCCACGTGATCGCTGCAGACGTAGGCGGCGTAGCCGTTGTCCCGGCACCGGCCGGCCATCACCAGCGGGGCAGCATGTCCGTCGGAGATCGTGGTGTGAGTGTGGAAATCGAACAGGGGCACAAGTTCAGCTTAGAGGAAGCCGCCCCACCGCCTCGCCGAGGAGGCGCCCATCAGACGCCCGCAGGCACCCCTTGGGGGCAGCTCCCGGCCCGGTCCAAGACGCCTGGGGAGTGCCGCCGTTGGTTGGCCAGCGCGGATCAGACCGGGCTGGGTTGGCTCCGCCGGGAGGCGGCCATGGCGAGGATCACCCCGTCCCGGAGTCCGCGCTCGGTGACCGTGACCGAGTCCGACCGGTACCGCTCCAGCAGCGCCAGGAGGATCAGCACTCCCCCGGCCATCAGGCGGGCACGCTTGGGGCTGAGGCCGGTCCGGCCCGCCAGCTCTGAGCTGGGCTCGGCCAGGGTGAGCTTCCGGGCCCGCTCGACCTCACTTAGCCGCACGTTGGTCCAGGG
The DNA here is from genome assembly GCA_027306885.1 of Candidatus Dormiibacterota bacterium. Taxonomy (GTDB): domain Bacteria; phylum Chloroflexota; class Dormibacteria; order Aeolococcales; family Bog-877; genus JAJYXT01. Next base: position 10,079 of record DAHUYV010000106.1, on the reverse strand, counting down.
TTCCCCGACCTCCTGGGCCAGGCCGAGCCCGGCTGACTCCGCCACCGCCGGGGTCGTGCCGAGCAGCACCGGCAGATTCGCCGCGGTGCCGCCGGTGACGATCAGGGTCTCCCCACCACCGGTCCGCGGTGCCGCCTCCATGATCATGGAGGCCCTGGCCTCGGCGTGGGCGAGCTGGCGGGGGGTGAGCGGGTCGTCGGCCTCCACCGCCCGCAGCAGTTGCGCGGAGCCCAGCTTGAGGCTTGTCCCCTGCTGGGGCCTGGTTCCATGGCCGGCCACCACCTCGGTGCTCCCGCCTCCGATGTCCGCCACGATGGCGCGGCTGCCCCGGGGGACCCGGAAGGCGGTGGCGCCGAGGTAGCTCAGGCGGGCCTCGGCCTCCCCGGTCAACACCCGGAGGTTCTGCCCGCTGGCCCGGTGCACCCCCGCCACCAGTTGGGCCGCGTCCGGGGCGTTGCGGGCGAACTCGGTGGCCACCAGCCCCACCTCCTCGGCCCCGTCCTCGATGGCGAGCCGGACCATCTCCGCCACGGTGGCGGCGGTGCGCCCGATCACCTCAGCACCCAGCTCGCCCCGGCCGGCGACCTCGGCTCCGAGGCCGGTCATCGTCACCGAGTGGCGCCGCTCCAACAGCGCGTGATCGTCCAGGGTGGCCACCAGCAGGTGGATCGTGTTCGAGCCGATGTCGACCGCGGCTAGGCGGGTGCTCAGGGGGCTTCGTCCTCATTCTCGGTGGGCTCCAGCCGGACCAGCACCTCGCCGCGCTGGCTGACCCGGACTTCGAAGTGACGGACGAAGATTGCGTCGGAGATGGGGGAGATGCCGTCGCGCACGTCGTAGGTCTCGCCATCCAGGGGGCAGGAGACCACGTGGCCGCGCAGCTGGCCCTCGCCGATGGACCCGCCGCTGGCGCAGGCGTTCTCCAGCGCGTGGAAGACCCCTTCCACGTTGAAGAGCGCGATCTCCACCCCGTCGAGGTCAAGCACCTTGCCGGTCCCGGGGGGAACCTCGCTCACGTTGCACACCGGCTCAAAGTCAGCCAACGCCCGGATTATGCCGAATCGGGACCCCCGGGCAGGAACAAGTCCGAGGGTGCCATGATTCTGCTCGTGACCGACGCCGAACTTACCGCCCTCGTACGGGGCCTGGTGGAGTCGGGGCCCGGTAGTGACAGCCTCCTGGCGGTCCAGCCGCGGCCCGGCCAGGTGGTGGTGCAGGCGCACCCCTCATCCAACTACGTCGTGGTGCTGACGCCGGCGCTGCGGCGGCGGATCCAGGCCGCCCTGCGGGACTGGCTGCCGGAGCTCACCGAGGTGCGTTTTGACCCCCACCACTGAGGGCTCCCCCGAGCTGATGGGCCCGGTCGAGGTCGGGCGGCAGCTGGGAGTCAAGCCGCAGGTGGTGGTCAATTGGATCCGGGAGGGAAGGGCTCATCCCAGCGCGGTGGACGACCTGGGACGCAACCGCTTCACTCCAGAGGACGTGGACCGGCTCCGGGCGACCTTGGGGCGGCGCCGGGATCGAGGCAGAACTGGCGCGGGCGCCGTTGGCGGAGCTGAGGAGGATGGCAATGCAGGCTAAGGCGCTCGACGTTGGGGTGGGAAAGATCAGGGCGGATGTGGTGGTGCTCACCCACTTCGAAGAGGAGCCCCTCGGCCCGGCGGCCGCTGCGGCCGACGAGGCGCTGGGTGGGCTGCTGTCTGCCATGCTCGCCTCCGGCGAGGCCAAGGCTCGCTTTCCCGAACGCGCCCTGGTGCCCACCCGGGGAGCGCTGGCGTCTCCCCGCGTGATGCTCCTGGGGCTGGGCCCCCGGAACCTCCTCGACGGTTATCGTCTGCGCAACGCACTGCAGTTCGCTGTTCGCGACACCAGGGCGTTCTGCCGGTCCCTGGCGGTGGCGGTGGAGCCGGCGCTGGCCGACGTCCTGGCGGTGCCGGCCACCGGCCAGGCTCCCCAGTCCCCCGCCCGCGCGATTGCCGAGGGCGTGGTTCTCGGCAACTACCACGTCGGCGAGTTGAAGGCGGCGGAGGACAAGGGGGAGATCGAGGAGTTGCAGCTCGTCGGTCTGGGCTCCGGCTCCGACCTGGCCGCTGCCCTGGCCGCCGGGGTCCGTCTGGCTGAGGCCACCAATGCCACCCGGGTCCTGCAGTGGAGGCCGGCGAACCGTCTCACTCCGTCCGACTTTGTGGCGGAGGCCGAGCGGGTGGCCAAGGCGAGGGGGCTGGCCCTGCGCGTGATGGAGCGGCCCGAGATGGAGAAACTGGGCATGGGGGCGCTGCTCGCGGTGGCCCAGGGGTCGCACCAACCGCCCAAGCTCATGGTCCTCCGGTACCGTCCTCGGGGGTCTGACGGTTCGGGGCGCGTGCTGGCGCTGGTGGGCAAGGGGATCACCTTCGACTCGGGTGGGATCTCCCTCAAGCCCAACCCCGGGATGAATGCGATGAAGTCGGACATGAGCGGCGCCGCCGCGGTGCTCCAGGCGATGGCGGTGATCGCGAAGACGGAGCCCCGGATCGAGGTCCTCGGCCTGGCACCCCTCACCGAGAACATGCCTGGCGGCGGGGCCGTCAAGCCGGGTGACGTGGTGCGGGCGATGAACGGGATCACGGTAGAGATCAACAACACCGACGCCGAGGGTCGGCTGGTGCTCGCCGACGCCCTCGCCTACGCGGTCAGCCTGGGCGCGACCCACCTGGTCGACGTGGCCACCCTGACCGGGGCGGTGTCAGTCGCGCTGGGACATCCGGTCACCGCCGCCATGGGCACCAGCGCGGATCTCCTCAACGCGGTCCGCTCGGCGGCGCTTGAAGCGGGAGAACGGGTGTGGGAGCTGCCGATGTACCCGGAGCACGACGTCGCTCTCACCTGCGAGATCGCCGACATCCGCAACACCGCCGGCGTCCCGGCCGCTGGCACCATCAACGGGGCGATCTTCCTGCGCGAGTTCGTGGCCGGCCGCCCATTCGTGCATCTGGACATCGCGGCCTCCTCGTACCACTTCGAGCCTCTGCTGAATAAGGTGGTCCCGGTCGGTCCCACCGGCGTCATGACCAGGACCCTGGCTCACCTCCCATTCCACCTGGGCTAGGGAACAGCGGGCCCGAAGGCCACGGCGCCGTCCGCTGCCGTGGCCCGAACCAGCTGCCCCTCTGCCTCCAGCTTCAGGCAGTGGGCGAGGACCGTCTGGGCCGCGGCCTCGCGCACATCTTGGGGGTAGTCCCGGTACAGGTCGCGGACCAGCTCCTCTGGGGTTCGCGGCCCGGTCGCCAGGGCCCGGAGCACCTGGGCCTCGCGCTCCCGTCGATGGGCCAGCAGCCGGCGCACCGCCGCCGCCGGCTCCGGGATGGGCTCACCGTGGCCGGGCAGCAGCCAGTCCACCGGGAGGTCCTGAATCGCCTCCAGGGACCGCAGGTACTCGGCCATCTCCCCGTCCGGCGGCCAGATGACGCTGGTGGTTCCGGAGAGGACGTGGTCGCCGGTGAACAGAACCCGCTCCTCCGCGGCGAGGAAACACAGGTGGTCCCGAGAGTGGCCGGGGGTGTGCAGCACGGTGAGGGACGTCTCGCCGGCCAGGACCTCGTCCCGGTGCTCCAGCGGGAGCACCCCGGCTCTATCGGCCCTTCGATGGAAGACGCCCAGCGGGGCGTCCACCATCAGCGCGAACTGCTCCGCGCCTTCCTGGTGGTCCACGTGGTGGTGGGTGCAGAGGACTGCGGCGACCCTCCCCCGGCCCCCCGCCACCTCGGCCAGACGGTCCAGGTGCCCTTTGTCCAGTGGCCCGGGGTCGATCACCACCACCTCGCCGGAGCCAAACACCCAGCTGTTGGTGCCGGGGCCGGTGAGCGGCCCGGGGTTGGGGGCCCTCACCAAGTCGATTCCCGGCGGCAGCGCGTTCATTCCGACTCCAGTCGGGATCGGTCGAGGCCGGGGTACCGCTCGGCGGTGACGTCCTCCAGCCTCGGCTGCTCGGTCACCACCTCCGTGTTCCGCGCCGCCTGGAGGGTCCCGGACACGCCGTGGCCCAGGGCCAGCCACTCCAGGACCGCCCGCGTCGGGGGCAGGACCTGGCATTCGCCCCGGCGGCCCTCTTCAAGTGCCGTCGTCGGGTCGGCCCACCGCCACCGACCGCTCTCTCCCATCGGATCTGGCCGGGGGCTCTGGTCCCGGGGCAGCTCGGCCAGGAAGAAGCGGGCGTCGAAGCGGTGAGACAGCCCCTTCGGGGTCAACCAGTGGGCGCAGAAGATGAGGTCGGTTGCCGATGGCCGGAGGCCGAGCCGCTCCATGAGCTGGAGGAAGCTTCCGCGCCCGTCCAGCCGCCAGGCGGAGCGTTCCCGCTCCAGCTCCGCGGCGGTCGGCACTGGCAGCTCACCGATCGGTTCCGCCAGCAGCACGCCGCACTCCTCGAAGGTCTCGCGCACCGCCGCGATGCGCAGCTCCAGGGGAGCCCTGGGGTCAAGCCCGACCAGCGCACCCGGAGACCAGAGCCCCCGCCAGCGGGGATCGCGGTCGTCCGGGTCCACTGAGCCGCCGGGGAAGACCTGGGCCCGAGGAGCGAAGTGGGCTCGGTCGGCCCGCTCCAGCAGCAGCACCTCGGGTGGGCCGTCCTCCGTCCCGCCGGCCCGGATGAGTACCACAGTGGCCGCGTCCCGCAATGGTGTCGGGCCCGGGCTCAAAGACCGGCGGTCCCCCGCTCCGAGAAGCTGAGGATCTGGCGCGGGTGAACCAGGGCGAATGGGCGCTGGATGGTCACCCGCTCATGGGTCAGCGCCGGCAGCCAGACCGCGTTGAGGTTGCGCACCGGCAGGAAGTCGTCGACGCTGCGCTCCAGCGTCTCTCGGAGGCTGAGGCGGGCCTCCAGGAACACCTCGCAGACGAGCGAGAAGGTGTCGATGGTGAGCGCCACCTGGTGGGCGACCTTCTGCTCCAGGAGGGCGCGGCGTCCCCCCGTGTCGGCCAGGGACTCGCCGACCGGTGCCACCATGAGGATGGAGCGCTTGGAGACCATCGCCGACTCCTCCACGGTGCTGATCACCGGGTAGGTGCTGGCCAGCGGCTCGAGCGTCAGCTGCCGGACCTCAAGGTACTCGGTCATGCGGTTGACCACGTCGGTGAGCCGAAGTGGAGCGACCACCTCGATGTCACCGGTCAGCTTGAGGAAGGAGCTGAAGAGCTCGATCCGCTCCCAGTTCTCCACGAGGCCGCAGTATACGGGAGTGCCCCTGAGTTCCGGCCCTCCAGCGCCGACTCCGCGAAGGGCTTCCGACGATCTCTCGGACCTGCTGGAACTGCCCCAGGAGCTGGCCCTCCGAGGGGTGCCGTATCGGCCCTCTTTCCGCAGTCGGGTGGGGAGCACTCAGGACTTGGTGGCGGCGGCCGCCCGGGCGGGTGAGCCGGAGGGGCTGGTCGTCTTCGCCGACCTCCAGACGAGCGGCCGGGGCCGGGCGGGGCGGCGGTGGGAGGCACCGCCCGGCACGGCGGTCACGTTCTCGCTGCTGTGGCGGCCCCCGGGAGGGCCCGATCACCTCTCCACCCTCCCCCTCGTGGCGGGATTGGCGATCGCTGTCGCCGTTGAGGCCGTGGGCGGGCCGCGGGTGGAGATCAAGTGGCCCAACGACTGCCTGGGCGGCGGGCGAAAGATGGGAGGGGTCCTCGCCGAGAGGGTGGTCGGCGGCGCCCCGCCCGCGGTGGTTCTCGGAGTGGGCTGCAATGTCAGCTGGGCGGGCATCCCCCACCGAGACCGGCCGAAGGCGGACGCCACCGCGCTGGACCTCGAGGGGTGGGCGGGATCCCGCGGCGAACTCGCGGCGGAGATCCTGGCGAGCCTTCATCGGCACTATCTCATCTGGCGGGAGGGCGGCTTTGCCAACCTGCGGCCGCAGTGGTTGGACCGGGCCGCCTGGGTGGGTGAGGGCGTGGTGGTCGAGATGGAGGGTGGGCCGGTGCGGGGGACCTACCGCGGCGTCGACGAGTCGGGGATGCTCCTGCTTGAGACCGGCCCCGGCCAGACGGTGCAGGTGGCCGCCGGCGACCTGGGCAGGGGTCCGGGGTTGCGGGAGCAGGTGGGCCGGGTCCGATAGGCGGGCGCACCGCGGTCCGGTGCCTGAGCCAGCCGATCGAGGGGCGGGTGAGCATCCCTCGGAAGGGTGCGGTCGGGGCCTCGGGCAAGCCCGCCACGGGACGGTTGTCCGCCCCGATATGCCGAATCCAGGGGGGCTGGCCACCGACCGGCCGGCTCGCGGTGCGGGTGGAGCAGGCCCGGTGGAGGTGGGTTGGATGCGACGACGGGGGGTGGGCTGTGCCCGGCCCCGGGTCAGCGGGCGATCACCTTCGGCTGAGCGGTGGTACGATCGCGCCGGTCGCCACTTGGGAGGTCTCGTCCAGTGAGATCGGTCCGCCGGGCCGCGAGGTACTGCGGAGCCGCCCTGGTGCTGGTGGCCCTCGGGGCCACCGCCATGCCAGTCGCCGCGGCGAAGGAGGCACCGAGGCCCGCTGGTGGGTGGGCTCGGAGTGGGATCGACGTTTCCTATCCCCAGTGCGGGGCCAGCCTGCCCAGAGCGGTCCCGTTCGTCATCGTGGGCGTCAACGCTGGGCTGGCCAACACTCAGAACCCGTGCTTGGTCGAGCAGCTGGTCTGGGCGACAGGGGCCGTGCCCCAGGTCCCGGAGGCCGGGCTCCCGCCCGGCGTGTCGCTGTACCTGAACACAGCCGACCCCGGCAGCCTCTACGACGGCCTGCCCATCGCGGATTGGCCCCGCTCGGGGACGAACCCCGATGGCCGCTGTCTATCCACCCAGGTCGCCACCAGCTACGGCATCTTCGAGGTGGGCCAGTCCTCCCTGGCCTGCGCCTACCAGTACGGGCTGAACCTGGCCTTCCAGGACCTTGAGCTGTTCTTCATCCCCGCCGCTGCCGGGGCTGCCGTCTCTGACTCCCCGGCCGACTACCCCTGGTGGTTGGACGTGGAGACCACCAACAGCTGGCAGGCGGGAACATCCGGCCGGGCGATGAACTCGGCGGTGCTGGAGGGGATGGTGGCCGGTCTCCAGGCGGCGGGCTCGGGCCCGATCGGGGTGTACTCGACAGCCTCGCAGTGGTTTGCGGTGACCGGCGGGGCGACCTCGGGGGGGCCTCTCTCCGGGCTGCCGGTCTGGATTCCTGGAGCGCGCAAGCTGTCCGCCGCCGGGTCCAACTGCCAGCTCCCGGCCTTCACCCAGGGCCAGGTGGAGATGACCCAGTGGGCTGGGCCCGCACTCGACGAGGACCTCTGGTGCTGACCGATCGCCTTCTCAGTCCCCGCCCGGTAGTGGGTCAGTTTGAATCGGACCGGCCCCGCCCCCGTGCTGGGCTTGGACCATGCCTAGGCGCTCAAGGAAGCCAGCCGACCTGAACCGGATGGCCGCCGCCATCTTGGAAGAGGCAACCGACGAGGACCGCGACCCCTACCAGGGGAAGAACCCCGCCGCCGTGGAGCTAGGGCGGCTAGGAGGGCAGAAGGGCGGCAAGGCCAGGGCCGCCAAGCTCACGGCTGAGCAGCGACGAGAGATCGCCAAGAAGGCGGCAGCGGCGCGTTGGGCGCCTACGGAATGAGATCGGGCGCTACCACCTTGCCTGGCGCCGGCGGTTGCCCGTAGAGCGCGACGTTCACCAGGAAGCGCGACTTGGAAGGCGAGCGGAATCCCTGAAGGAATGTGCCGGCGCCCAAGCTGCCCCGTACTTCCGCGGCCATGGTGGCCTTCGGTGACATTGTGCCTGCGAGGCCAGCCTGTTGTCGGAACTCAAAAGTCACCGCACCGGTAAGAAAGTCCACGACTTGGAGAGGATCGGCCGACCTTGAGTCAGGACGGCACACTGACATGACTGCGGGCTCACCGAGTCGCCGGTTGACCTCCCGCATCAGGTCGATTTCGAAGGCGACTGTGGGGGGCGTTGAGTAGCTGTCCGCCAGCACCGTGACCAACTCGCGCCGTCGAATGTTGCCCACGAGCAGCTGTTCGGCCAAGCGCTCATAGGCCGTCCATGCATTGCCGAAGCGGGCGACGGGATCGTTCTGCTGGCGGTGGTCGTGCCCACCGCGAGCACGCGGTCCGCTCCGCTACTTACACCACTCTATGGGGCACGACCCTGATCTCTTCGATCCCGACCGCCCGATCCCGGTCGTTCACCTGCAGAGACCGTCGGGATCGCGGAAGGGGCGTCTCTCGTCCACCCGCTCAGCTCACCCCCGAGTACGGCAGTAGGGAGTGAAAAGCGCCTATTATCCCGGCGACAGAAGGACCGCTGGTTCTCTGAGGAGGCGAAGATGTCCGCAGAAAGTACCCGACGAGTGGTCGAGGAATACCTCGGTGACCACGGGCTCGAGGCCCTCGCCGAGGACGTGGTGTACACGGTCATGGGTTCGGGCCGGGTGGCACGCGGGAAGGAGGAGGTGGCTGCCCTCCTCGACTACTTCTACCATCGGGCCTTCGAGGCCACCCCCCGCGGCCGAAGCCTGGTGGTGGGTGAGACCCAGGCCGTCTTCGAGGGAGATTTCGAAGGGCGGCACGTGGGGGAGTTTGAGGGCATCCCTGCCACCATGAAGACCGTGAAAGTGCCGCTCTGCGTCGTCTACGACATTGCCGGCGACCGGATCTTGGCGGCGCGAATCTACTTCGAGATGGACGCGCTGCGGGATCAACTCGGCCGCTGAGCGGCCGCCCCGGCTAGGTCGGCAGCGGCTCGAAGCGGGCCTGGAAGAAGCGCAGGTACCTCGGCTCGTGGGTCATCCTGAGGCCGCGCACCGAGCTGGCGGCACCGTACACGGCCTCCACCGACTCCGCCACCACGTCCATGTGGGCCTGGGCGTACACCCGGCGGGGGATTGTGAGCCGGGTCAGTTCCAGCCTGGGCCGCCGGTGGTCACCGGTCTTCGGGTCCCGCCCCGCAGACACGATCCCCCGCCGGTCGAGGGCCCCGAGGAGCACTTTCCGCCGCCCGGTGCGGTCGGCGGCGGACATCGCCCCCTGGACCGCTGCCAGGGTCGGCCAGCGCAACGGTTCAGGGGGGAACAGAAAGGGTGGTTGGCGGACCAGGCGCAACCGCAGGAGGGGAGAGGTGGGCTCCACCAGGCGGGCTGCCAGCACCCCGCCGGCGAATCGGGTGGCCGCCACCCCCAGGCCGGTGTAGCCCAGCGCATACACCACGCGGCCTCCCAGCGCTGACCCGAAACTGCAGGTGAAGCGGGTGGTGGAGGCGATGGCACCTCCCCAGCGGTGGGTGAAGGCCAGGTCCCCCGGGGCGGGAAACATCTCCCGGAACTGCTCCAGGAGGCGTAAGTAGGTCTTCGGGCGGTGGTCGAACTGCGGCCCCACCGCCCCCCCGAAGTGGTAGATGGCGTCGTAGCCGCCCCAGAGGACCCGGTCGTCCGCGGTGAGGCGGAAGTGATGGAAGTGATTGCTGTGCTTGGAGGCTCCCTCCCTTACCGCCCATACGATCCGTTCCATCTGCTCCCGATTGGGCGGTCCAGACACCAGGACGTAGTCGTAGACGGGTACGAACCGGGAGCGCAGCCGGGACAGCAGGTGGCCGCTGTAGGCGTTGGTGGCCAGGACCGCGCGTCGGGAGCTGGCCACCCCCCCGTCGGCCACGACCTCCACCCCTCCAGCAACAGGTCGCAGCTGCCGAACCGGAGTGCGCTCCCAAATCCGCACACCCAGCTCCTCCGCCACCCGGCGGAGCCCGCGGGCCAGCCGAGCGGGGTTGAGCAGAACCGGCACCGGATCGTACAGCGCCGCCAGAACCCGGGGTGAGTTCAGCCGTGAGCGAGCCGAGTCTCCCTCCAGCAGCTGCAGCACCGGCCTCCCCGGTGAGCGCTCCAGCTGTTCGGCCCGAAGCTCCTCCACCTGCCAGGGGGTGGTGGCCGGCTCCAGGATCCCGGAGCGCTCCAGGTCACAGGGGATCTGGTGGAGCTGCACGAAGTCGAGAAGGCCGTCGAAGTTCTCCCTACCGAGCCTCTCCAGTTCTTCGAACTCGTCCGGGAAGTGGCGCATCCCGTTGGCGTGGCCATGAGTGAGGCTGGGCTCGCAGAACCCGCCGTTGCGCCC